>CAXTLE010000015.1:0-23358 GCA_964244855.1 uncultured Aestuariivirga sp.
AAGAATACTTCCTGAAGCGTGAATTGCCGCCAACAGCAAAACCTTACCGCGAAGAATTTCATGCTGTTTCGCCTGCGCCCGCTGAATGAACGAGAGGCAAAAAGATGGCCCGCAAAAAACCAACCATTGCTGATCTCCGCTCTCTGAAGGGCAAGGGTCAACTCACCATGCTGCGGATCTTCACGCTTGAAGAAGCAGAGGCGGCGGAGCAGGCAGGTATTGATATCGCGTCCCTGCCGCCAGAATTACTGACACATCCGCGCTATCGCGAAGTGGCACCATCCTTGTTCTCCATGACCGGCATGACGCACCTCGAATATGGCACACGCGATGACTACAGGCGTTTTGCCGTCCGCATGTTGGAAGCGGGTGGCGACGCTGTCTATTGCAGCGGCGGTCTCGACACCGTGCGTTTTCTGGCAGAGGATCACATCCCAGTTGTGGGGCATGTTGGTCTTGTACCGTCCCGCGCCACGTGGACAGGTGGCTTTAAAGCCGTTGGCAAAACAGCTGAATCAGCGTTGGCGCTATTTGATGAGTGCAAGGCCTATGAGGCAGCGGGTGCCTTTGCAGTCGAAATCGAAGTTGTGCCAGTCGAAGTCGCAACTGAAATCAGCAAGCGCGTCAAACTATTATTATGGTCGATGGGTTCAGGGCCGGGATGCGATGCGCAGTATCTTTTTGCAGAAGATATCCTCGGCACCAATCGCGGTCACATGCCCAGACACGCAAAAGTCTATCGTAATTTTGCAGCAGAGTATGACAAGCTGCAAAAAGAACGGATCAAAGCCTTCTCGGAATATGCTGCCGATGTTAAGTCTGGTGCCTACCCGGAAGAAATCCATATCGTTCGAATGTCGCCGACAGAGCTATTGGCATTTAGTGCGGGGCTTGAGAAGCAATTTACTTCAGCGAAATAATTCGTGTGAACCGGTTGAGGCTGGGCAATTCCCAAATGAAAAATTGAAAGCTATAATTGAAGGGTATTTGAACTGCACACTTGCATTCACAGATAGGCCAAATCACGAATCATGAATGTCGCTGCATTGCTGACTGTCTCTGGCTTGTTCAAGATTCTGGACGTCATTTTCTCCTTTGATCGCGACGGAAGTGTCACAAGGAGAATTTGACGCATCAACCTACAGAACGGTTCCCGCCTTTTCTGCGGTTCTCCAATTGCGGGGCGACCGGTTCGGATTCAGATTCCCTGCAACGGGAACTGGATAGTCGATGAGCCCTAAAGAATATCAAGATGCACTTGACGACTTGATGACTTTGGAGTCAGCTGCAAAACGCTGGCCTCAGTTATTCACGGCAATTGGGCTCCGCCGGGCGGCACGCGCCGGGCAATTCCAGCACATTCACAAAGGTCGAAAACGCTTCGTCACGGAACGCGCATTGATGAAGTGGCTTCACCAAGATGAGGCCGGAGCATCATGTCTGGAGCAAAGCTGTTTGAAATCGGGGGACACTGGATCGCGCGTGTCAAAGGAAGGTCAAGCCTATATCGCTTCTGATATGACGCCAGAGCAGGAGAAATTCGTCGCCGCAGCCTTGAAACAGCAGATGTTGAAGAGGCCAAAAGGTTAGTTGCCGAACATGCGTTGAACACTGCCTCACTTCCAGCGCAAGAGCCGCTGGACGCGCTCTTGTTGGCAGTACTCAATCAATACTTCATGTCACATTCTGATAGCTTAAGCTCCGCACATGTTGCAAGACGCGCAGGCATTCTCGTGTTGCGGTTTCTTGAAACTGAGTGCAGCTTCGGCGCCGGGGTGAAGGTTGGTGAGTTTACAAAAGGGCTGCAATCACGTTTTGCAGTTTGGTCATCAAATAAATTCGATCATTCACCGTCTTACATATCCCGTATGTTGTCCGTCATTGCAGCAGCTTGCAAATTTGCAACCAAGTCCACGGTCCATGAAACTGCTGATGGACGCATCGTGGAAACACGGCTTTTAAAAGCCATGCCTGAAATTTGCTATGACATAAAATGGATAACAGACCTCACCAATAAGCCAGAGCCGCACCCACGGGACTATGTGCCGACTTTCGAAGACTTGGCTTCCTTGCTGGATGTCGAATGCAGTGGGGTCTTGAAGCGGTACGACATTCTTGCACTCAACACATGGGCGCGGCCGCAAGCCATTCTTGATCTCGACGCAAGAACGCAGGTCGACTTCGAAGCTCAACTTTTGCATCTCAACCAACCAGGCCGCAAACAGACGAACAAAAAGCGCCCTAAAATTCGGTTGACGGAAAATTTGCGGGGATGGTTGGAGCTTTGGGGTGAGGGTCGTCCCCTCACACATGCGAAGACGGTCATGCAAGATGGAAAGAAACTAGTTGTCCCAATGCCAGCAAACAGTATCAAAGCACAGTTTAAGCGCCGCATATTGCGATGGATGTTGTTGCGGGATGGCTTGGATACGCCAACTGTAAACAAGTTGTTCTTATCTGCGCGCAAGGGAAAACCTGAGTTGTTGAATAATGCTATTGCCAGAGCAGAGGATCACGGCATTCGTCGGATCACACCTTACACGCTGCGCCACTTTATGGCGACACGAGTGCGCGGTTTAAAAGAGGTACGCGTTGATCGTGAGCAGAGGAGCCTCTGGCTGGGACACGGCAAGAAGGACGCAACGTCTTGGTATGAGTCACATGATCCCGAATTCTTGCTGGAGGCGAGCCAAGCCACATGCATTATTATTGAAAAACTTGATGCACTAACGAAGCGCAATCTTGTCCCAACATCTTTGTAGAAACCGCGCAAACTTGCCGGTTTGAAATCCAAATCAGCGTAACAAATCCAACCATCACCTGAACCAATATCTTGCGTTGAAACGAGCCCGCTTCTGCACCCCTTTGCACTCATATTTTTAGAAGTTTCCGCCACAGAACGCCAATTTCAAACATCTCGCAACTGCAAAAAATCGCTCAAGATATTGAATTTAATGGAGGAAAATGGTGGGTGGTACAGGGATCGAACCTGTGACCCCTACCATGTCAAGGTAGTGCTCTACCGCTGAGCTAACCGCGCACATACACTGCGATGACCGCTCTATGAGGGGAGAAAATTGGCAAAGCAAGCAGCAAGAAAAGATGTTGTTTAGATCAAGGTTGGGCTTTTCCAATTCAGCTCCAAAATGCCCTGACGCATTTCTCGAACGATATATTACAGTCACCTCGGAACAATGAACCATACCCATTGCGCTTTGCAGGGCATGAATTAAGCTTGGGATCACGACTTGGCTTCAGCTTGTGAGTTCTTGTAAATGCAACGCTATTCGGATTTTGTGGCTCTTGACATTGCCAGTTTGCCGCGTCGCCTCGGTGGTCTCAGTTTGCTGCAGCAAAAGGTTGGCCTGGATGCTTCAGCTTGGCATGTGCGCGAGGTCGGTGATGGAAATCTGAATCTGGTTTTTATTGTTGAGGGCACAGCAGGTGCCGTTGTGGTGAAACAGGCTTTGCCCTATGTGCGTTTGGTTGGGGAAAGCTGGCCGTTGCCGCTGAAGCGGTCTTACTTTGAGTACCACGCGCTGACGCGGCATGCGCAGCGTGATCCGGGGATGGTGCCGGAGATTTTTCATTTTGATGAAGAGCAAGCCATCATTGTTATGGCGTTCCTGTCACCTCATGTCATTTTGCGGCGCGCCTTGATCGAGGGGCAACAGCTTCCAAAAATTGCGGGGGATCTCGGATTATTTTTGGCGCGCACGTTGTTTCGCGGGTCTGATTTGTGCATGGATACCAAGCTACGGAAGGCAGACCTTGCACTGTTTTCCGACAATGTCGCGCTGTGTGATATCACCGAGAGCCTGGTGTTCAGCGATCCTTATTACGCGGCGAAACTCAATCGCCATACATCACCGCAGCTGGATGGCATAGTGGCAGCGTTGCGCAGCGATCGCGATTTGAAAGTTGCGGCGCAGCGGCTAAAGCATATTTTTGCGGCCACACCAGAGACCATGCTGCATGGAGATTTTCATACAGGTTCTGTGATGGTGACCAGCGACGAAACCCGGGTGATTGATCCAGAATTTGCGTTTTATGGTCCCATGGCATTTGATGTAGGCATGTTGCTGGCGAATTTCTGGATGAGCTATTTTTCGCAGCGCGGCCATGAAGCGAGTGGAGAGCGTGTGGACATGCGGGCTTATCTGCTGAATGTTGTAGTCGAGATTTGGCGCGTGTTTCGTGTCGAGTTTTCGCGGCTTTGGCACAGCGAGCGCAATGGGATTTTATATCAAAGGCAATTGTTTGAAGATCAGGGGGATGTGCTGGGATCAGAGCAAGCGCTGGATTTGGTGCTGCAAAACATCTGGGTCGATATGCTTGGATTTGCCGGGGTTGAAATGCATCGCCGGATTTTGGGATTGGCGCATAATGCGGATTTTGAGAGCATCGCAGATGCTGATTTGCGGGCGACCTGTGAGGCGAAGGCTTTGAAACTTGGACGGCACCTTGCTGTCAATCGTTCGCAAATTCATAGTCTGAATGAAGTGAACAAGCTGGCTATGCGGCTTGAGATGGAGATTGTAACGTGAAGGTTGGAGGGCGGCATTTCCGCACGATTTGGCTTAATGCAGATGGGCGCAGCGTTGACATCATTGACCAGCGCTGGCTGCCACATGAGTTTCGCATCGTCACGTTGAAAACTGTGGATGATGTGGCCGTGGCCATACACGATATGTGGGTGCGGGGTGCACCGTTGATTGGCGTGACAGCGGCTTATGGTACGGCGATTGCCATGTGTGATGATTCAAGTGATTCAAATCTTGATGCGGTGTGGGAGATGTTGCATGCGACGCGGCCTACTGCGATTAATCTCAAGTGGGCGCTGGATGAAATGCGTTCTTGTCTGCGGAAACTTCCTGTGGGGGAGCGGGGTGCGGCGTCGTATGTGCGGGCTTCTGAAATTGCCGAAGAGGATGTTGAGCTGAACCGTGCCATGGGTCGACATGGGCTTGAGATTATCAAGAAAATCGCAGCAGCGAAAGAACCAGGTGAGCGCGTTAATATTTTAACGCATTGTAATGCCGGCTGGTTGGCCACGGTGGATTATGGCACGGCGACGGCGCCGATTTACATGGCGGTTGAGGCGGGTGTTCCGGTTCACGTTTATGTCGATGAAACGCGGCCGCGCAATCAGGGTGCGCAGCTCACGGCCTGGGAAATGAACAATCACGGTGTACCACATACTTTGATCGTAGATAATGCAGGCGGGCATCTGATGCAGCATGGTCAGGTTGATATGGTGATTGTGGGGACAGACCGGACCACGGCCAATGGTGATGTGTGCAACAAGATCGGAACTTATCTCAAGGCGCTTGCCGCCAAAGACAATGGGGTGCCGTTTTACGTCGCCCTGCCCTCGCCTACAATTGACTGGACGGTGCAGGACGGTGTGAAGGAAATTCCGATTGAGGAGCGAACTGCTGACGAGGTGACTTTTGTGCAGGGGAAGATGGGGGATGGCACAGTTAGCCGTGTTCGGATTTCGCCGGAGGGAACGCCTGCTGCCAACCCGGCGTTTGATGTGACGCCAGCACGGTTGGTGACGGGACTGATTACGGAGCGTGGGGTGGCAGAGGCTTCGCGCGAAGGGTTGAGGGAGATGTTTCCGGAAAAGGGGCTGGTGTGACTGTTTATCCCTCACTCATTCTCTTTCAGCTTCTGTGCATAGACGTTGATAATCAAAGCCGACAACAAGATCAGTCCACGGATTAATATTTTCAGGAAGCTGTCGATCTGGATATGGTCGAGTCCGTTGTTGAGAACTCCCAGAACCAGCAATCCGATGATGGTGTTGCCGATGCCACCGCGTCCGCCGAAGAGGCTGGTGCCGCCGACCACGACTGCGGCGATTGCATCAAGGAGATAACTGTCAAACTGGTTTTGCTGGGCAGAACCGAAGTAGGCGACTGCCAGCATTCCGGCGATGCCTGAACACATGGCGGAGATGACCATGACGGAGCCAATGATGAACTTCACGTTGACGCCGGAATATTCTGCGGCTTCGCGATTGCCGCCGGTCATATAGATGTAACGGCCAAAGCGGGTGTAGTTCAAAACGAGGTGACCGACGCCCAGAAATAAGATGGCGACGATGATGGTCCAGCGCACCCCGAAGATTGAACCCGATCCCAAGGCCGTGATGAGGTCTGGGAAATTATAGGCGATCTGGCCACGCACCAAGAGGGCCGACACACCGTTGGCGATTTGCATGATGGCGAGGGTCATGATGAAGGATGGAATGCCGATCCAGGTGACGCCGAAGGCTGTTACCAATCCGAAAGCCAGTGCGGCCAGCAGCGTGAGCACAATTGCGATGACGCCGGGCAGTGGCAGATTGGCGATGTTCACGTAATCCGGTTGCAACGTGAAAAACGTCACGGCGATGCCAACAGCATTGGCAACGGCTGCGACGGAGAGATCAATTTCCGCTGTGAGAATGACGTAAGTCAGGCCCACGGCGATGATTGCCGTGATGGATATTTGCGAGAGTATATTCATGAAATTCACAAGAGTGAAAAACGATGAACTGGCGATGGTGAAAAACGTGACCAGTGCGATCAGGGTGAATACGGGGGCTATGTTGCGGAGTTGATCTTTCAGCAGCGATTTGACGCCACCGGGTTTTTGAATGTCCGTCACGCTCATGTCTGCCGCCCTATGCCGCCGCCAACAGGTCGGCTTTGTGAAGTATTCCCGTTTTGAATTCGCGTGCCACTTTGCCCTTGCGCAATACGCTGACACGGTCTGCCAAGGTCAAGATGGTTTCAGGTTCGGTGGAGAGGACCAGAATCGCAACGCCCTTGTCGCGCAGGTCTTTGACAATGCGAATGACGTCTTCCTTCGCACCCACGTCCATTCCACGTGTTGGCTCCGACAAGATGAGGACTTTCGGCAAGTGTGTGAGCCACTTGGCCAGCGCCACCTTTTGCTGATTGCCGCCGGACAATGCGCCCAGCATCATGTTGGGATTGGGAGGCCGGATTTGTAAATCATTGGCACGGGTCTGCGCGATGGCCCGTTCAGTCTTCGGCTTTACGAACAGAGCGTTGATGCGATCAAGAATGGCGATGGAGACGTTTTTGTAAACTGGCTCCGTACGGAACAACATCATGCGGCGATTCTCGGGCACGAAGGCGATGCCGCGCGCACGGGCTTGTGCGGTTGATGAAAAGGACTGGGTTTTGCCGTTCAGAAGCAAGCCACCCTGCTTCAGTTTAATTTTGCCGAAGAGTGCGCGTGCCAGTTCTATTTGCCCGCAGCCCATGAAGCCGTAAACCCCGGTGATTTCTCCGGCGCGCAATTCGAGTGAGACATCGCGCAGCAATTTCCCATCCCCAATGCTATTGGCCGCCAGCACAACGGATTTCGAATCATCGCTGACGAGATCAGCGCTCTCTCCCATGTGCATCCCTATGGAACCACGCCCGATCATGTGGGAGATGACGGCGTCTTTGGTGAGTGACGCCGCAGATTCAGTCGCCACTTTTTTGCCATTGCGGAACACCGTGACAGTGTCGGAAATCTCAAGCACATCATCGAGGAAGTGCGAGATGAAGATGATTCCGCGACCTTCGGCTTTGATTTTGCGCAACACATCAAAAAGCCGCTTCACTTCAGGCGGCGACAAAGCCGAGGTTGGTTCGTCGAGAATGATGATGCGGGCGCCGGAAAACAGAACGCGCGACAATTCGACGAGTTGTTGCAGACCCACGGGCAATGATCCCATGCGGGTTTTGGGATCGATATCGAGGCCCAGACTTGCGATGAGTCGCGCGGCCTCACTGTTGATGCGTGCCCAGTCAATCGTTCCCATTTTTGTGACTGGTTGATGGCCGAGGAATACATTTTCGGCAACAGTCAAATCAGGGATTGTGGAGAGCTCCTGATGCACCATGCCGATGCCAGCTGCGAGCGCGTCACGCGCTGAACGGAAATGCACGGGCTTGCCGTCCACGCCCATCTGGCCTTCGAAGTCGGAATAGACTCCGGCAATGATTTTCATGGTGGTGGATTTTCCAGCACCGTTTTCTCCGACAAGACCATGGATCTCGCCGGCATTCAGCGTGAAGTCAACGTCCTTCAGGGCAGCGATGCCACCAAAGGATTTTGACACATTGGTGAGTTGAAGCAGGGGCGGCACGCCGCCCCTGTTCACAGATTGATCATCCATGCGAAATCAGACGAGGAAGTTCTTCTGCAGCCAGAGATGACCGGCAGCGGTTTCCTTGGTGATGACGGGACCGTCAGCGAGGATGTAATTTGGAATATCCTTGCCGGCCTTTTCACCGCCCTGCACCGCTGCAACGCCTGCGGCCACGGCCCAACCGTGAATACGACAGGACGGATTGCGCACAGTTGCCACCATTTTGCCATCCAACACAGCCTGAACGGCTGGCGGCATGGCATCGACACCACCGATGAGAATATCAGCGCGACCTTTGGCTTTCATGACATTTGCTGCGGCAAGCGCCATGTCGTCATTGTGGAAGAAGGCACCGGCAATCTTGTCGTTTTGCGTCAGGATTGAATCCCAGATACGTGCGACCTTCGTCACGTCCCAATCGGCTGGTTCTTCGTTGATGAGTTTTACATTGGGGAAGCCTGCAAGAATGGCTTTGAAACCCTTGGCGCGGCCTTGTGCACCAGAGTGGCCAAGGGCACCCTGCGTCATCACAACATTGCCTGTGTTACCAATCGCCGCCATCAATGCCGACGTGACGAGTGAGCCCATCATTTCATTATCGGGTGCGATAAAGGTGTGGATGGCAATGGTGCCTGGAGGGGCAACCAGAGTATCCATGGCGATGACGGGTGTTCCAGCATCAATCATTTTCTGAATAGGATCTGTGAGTGTGCCTATACCGAAAGTTTGTATCGCCACGAAATCCCATTTCTGCGTGGCCATGTTGTCGATGGCGGCACGTTGTTTCGTAGCGGCAAGCTCACCGTCAAACCAAGTGATTTCGACGTTCATGAGTTTGCCCCAGGCTTCGGCCGCCTGTTTGCCTTGTGCGCACCAAGAGGCTTGTAGTCCTGCATTTGAGAAGGCGGCTTTCATTGGCTTTCCGGCGGGCGCCAGCGCCTGCGCCATGGCAGGATCAAACCCTGCATCTGCCAACATCATTCCGGCAAGGGCCGTTGCACCACCAATCGCCTTGAAAACATTACGACGGGTCTGTGCTGCTTTTATGATTTCGTCAAACATATGTAGCTCCCATTTAAAGATGTTTTTCTTTATGCAGGCACAGGTCCAGGTCTCGGCAGGCTATTGTTATTGTAGTGTCATTCGAGACCACGACTTTGCCGCCATCTGGATGTTTGCGCGAACATCAAAGTCTGTCAATTATTTATTGTATGATAATTGTCTCGCGGCGTTACTTATTGTATCCGCACGGAACATTGTCTGTCGTAGAGACAACGAAAAGTAGGGAATCAGAAAAGCTATTGATGTGCTCGGCGGTCGCAGCCAATATGCGGGAAACACAAGAATACGAAGACTGGGAGTACCACCATATGCCGTCAAGAGCTTCAAAAGCCCCGGCTCAATACATTACAGCAGCACAGGCGGCGAATATGGTCACATCTGGAATGTGGATCGACTATGGCACTTCATTATGCCAGCCCGATGTCTTCGACAAAGCGCTCGCTGACCGCATTTCTGAGTTGAATGCGGTCAAAATCCGCTCATGCCTCACCATGCGCCCACGTGCGGTCATCGAGGCTGATCCAACGGGTCAACATGTACACAGCTTCAGCCTGCATTTTTCAGGTTACGACAGAAAAAAACATGATGCCGGGCTGTGCAGCTACCTGCCTGTCAATCTGGGTGAGATACCAGACTATTATCGCCGCTTCATAGATCCCGTCGATATTGTTATTCTCAAGACCTGCCGGATGGACGAAAATGGTTTCTTCAATCTGAGCGCCGCCAATTTGTGGCACGGCGCCATTGTCGAGCGGGCAAAACTTGTCATTATCGAAGTCACCGATGGCCTGCCCTATGTTCATGGACATCAAACGGGGATACATGTCAGCGAGGTGGATTACATCATTGAAGGTGATAATCAGCCAGCCCCGGAATTGCCGAATGCACCGCCGTCAGCGATTGACCGGGCCGTTGCCGGTCACATTATGGCCGAAATTGAAAATGGGGACTGCCTGCAAATCGGTATTGGCGGCATGCCGAATGCCGTGTGCACATTGTTGCTGGAAAGCGATGTGCGTGACCTTGGCATTCACACTGAAATGATGACTGATGGCATTGTGGCGCTGTATAAAGCCGGCCGCATCACCAATGCCCACAAAAGCCTAGACCCAGGAAAATCGACCTATAGTTTTGCATTGGGTTCCAGCGATCTCTACGCCACACTTCATCGCAATCCAGACATGCATTGTTGCCCGGTTGATCACACCAATTCTCCGCACATGATCATGCAGAATGACAATGTGGTGTCGATCAACAACACGACTCAAATAGACTTGCAAGGTCAGGCCGCATCGGAGTCAGACGGCAAGCGGCATATCAGCGGTACTGGAGGACAGCTGCAATTCGTGCGAGGTGCTTACGCTTCAAGAGGCGGAAAATCGGTAATCTGCATGGCGTCAACTTATGACAAGAAGGGCGAGTCGCGCAGTCGCATCGTGTTGAATTTGACCCCCGGCAACATTGTCACAACACCACGCAGCGATGTCATGTATGTGGCCACGGAATACGGCATGGTCAACTTGAAGGGAAAGTCAGTGCCGGAGCGCGCCAAAGCTCTGATCTCAGTTGCGCACCCCAGATTCCGGGAAGAACTCGAACGGGAGGCCTATGAGCACCGGATTATTCCGCGTGGATTTTTTTGATTGAACTGGCGCAGCTCAAAATTACTTCCGATTTTCATGGCTTACCTCAATTGTAGAATTTTGGTTTCGCGATTTGCGAAACCGCAACTGTCTTGCCTGTGTGCAAGGCTGTAACCCCCGCTTCTGAAATTACGGTTGAGCAATAGCCGTCCCATGACGACGCGCCGAGATTGGGTTTGCCGGTAATAATGGATTTCACCCACGCACGGTTTTGCTGGCGATAGGCGTCCACGAAGCGCGGGCGCCAGTCGGCGGGATAGGTGTTGAACTGTTTCAGGCCGAGATTGACGTCGGCTTTGACGGGCGCTCGAAGGACGGCTGTTCCCTTCTCGCCCACCAATTCACCGCGCACGTCATAGCCATAAGTGGCGCTGATGTTGACTTCGATGTTGACCAGTTGGCCTGCGATGGTTTCCAGCACCATGAATACGGGCGCGGCTTCGCCACCGCTGGGTGGCCGAAAGACATTGATGGATTTGAAATCTGAATCCAGCAGCCAGCGGGCCACGTCGAACTCGTGCGGGGCTGAATTGCAAATCGCCATTTCCGGGCGAAAATCATAGGCGGGTGCGACGTTGCGGTGGACGCAGTGAAACATCAGCGCCTTGCCGAGATCACCGCGCTTCAATATTGATTTGATCTCGGTATAGGATGGATCAAAGCGGCGCATGAAGCCAACTTGCACCAAGCGCTTGTCGCGCTTTTCTTCGGCGTCGAGAACGGCGAGGCATTCTGCGGTGCTTTGCGACAATGGTTTTTCACACAGTACAGGTTTTCCCGCGGCAATGCAGGCCAGTGTCAGCGGTGCATGAAATTGATCGGGTGCTGCAATCACCACTGCATCAACTGATGTATCATTGATGACAGAGCTGGGATCACAGGCGATGTGCTTTGCACCCGTTGCATCTGCAACAGATTTCGCCCGCACCTGATCCGCATCGCAAATCACTTGCAGCGTGGTTCCCGGCACTTCCTCGGTGAAAATCCACGCATGATCGGCGCCCATGATTCCAGCGCCGATCAGGCCGATACGGACACTCATTTGGTGTTCATCCGTGCCACTTTTTGCTGATAGCGGACTTCCATTTGCGCCTGCGCTTCCTTGCTGCCGTCGTGCCAGGTGCCGAAGAGTTTATCGAGTGCAGTGGTGCCATCAGCATAATTCACTTCGAAATATTTGTGGTGGAGATAATGCGCATAGGCATGGGTGGGAACACCGGTTTTGCTGCCGACTTCGATTTTATCAAAGCCAATGTGACCGACGACTGCACCTGTGCCCGTAACCTGCAAGCCGTAGAGGAACAGCAGGGGGTGCGATGGCAATACCAAGTGGATCAGCGAGTCAGACCAATAGAGCAGATGCTCAATCGGGTGCATGGACAGTGATGACCATGGGCTTGGGTTGACTGAATTGTGATGCACCGAGTGAATGTATTTATACAGCACCGGCACATGGATCAGGCGGTGGATGCAATAGAAATGGAATTCATGCCAGAAGGGAAACAGGAAACCAAAGAGCAGCAACCAATAAGGGTGTTCGGCAAAAGTGGTCCAGGGTCCGATGTGATTGCCATAGGCCCATAGCCCCACGACTTCCCAAGCCGTCCAGATGGGAACGCCTGAAACAAAGCTGCGGATGATGTTGTCGATGTTCTGGTTCTTGAACATAAACACGTCGCTTGGCTTATCTGCCGGGAATTGGCCGTGATATTTAAATCGGTTGCCTTGGCCCTTTTGCATATACAGCCTGAGTTCCAGCAGGCCGTAAATGACGAAAACCAAAATGGCGTTCCGCGCCAGAATGAATGCAATCCATCCGGGAGCGAGTGTCTTTGTGGTTTCAGGGCCTGGCGTGAGATAGACATAGAACAGGGCAGCGAGTGCCATATACATGATGTTCCAAGGCCAGAAATAGCCCTTCAGGAAGTTCAGCAGTTTCAACGGGCTTGGCGGAAATTCGAAATAGGGTGCAATTTGCAAATGCTCTTTCGGCGCAAAATCACCGCGTTTGTTTTTGGTGCCGTATCTGAGTTCGTCCATGATATTTTGCCTTAACTGAATGCCGCGCGGAACGCCTCAAGCGCTATTTCAGGATCGCCCAAGGCATTCGATTCCAATCCTACGGGGCCGGCATAGCCCATGGCCTTCAGGCTTTTTGCCACACCGCGATAATTGATTTCACCTGTGCCCGGTTCAAAGCGACCGGGGTTATCCGCTACCTGGATTTCACCAATCCACGGCAGGCATTTTTCACACCAGCGCAGCAGGTCACCCTCGCCGATTTGGGTGTGATAGAGATCGAGGTTCATACGGAGTTGTGGCCGGTTGACTGAGGATACCAGCGCCAGCACGTCTGCCGTTGTGTTGAAGGGGCAGCCCGGATGTTCCATCAGATTGAGGTTTTCGAGCGTGTAGATCACGCCCTCCTGCTCTGCCATGTCGCAGATGCGGTTTAGGGTATCGCGGGCCTTCAGCCACATTTTCCCGGTGACGACCTGGGTTTGTTTGGCGGGGATTCCACCGTCTCCCAAGCCTGTACCATGCAAGTTCAAACGGGCCACGCCAAGGCGCTTGCCCACTTGTGCAGTTTCGCGTGCGGTTTTTAAAAGTTCATCGGCACCTTCATCATCGGCAAGTGCGCCGCGCAAATACCCGTTCATGATCGAAAAGGTGGCTCCGGATTTTTCCAGTTTGGACAGATCATGTTCGGGCCAATTCCACAGCCCGACCTCGAAACCCAATTCCTTGAGTCGGGAACAGCGCCATTCAATCGGGCGATCACGCCACAGCATTTCAGCGCAGGCAGCAAGGGTAAATGACATTTGATAATCCTCAATGAGCAGCCGCGTTGGCTTCGATTTCGGCTTCAAGATTGGCCATGGTTTCGCCGCCCGCCATAAGGTCGGTGATTTCTTCGCGGGTGCGTTCGCCCTTCTTGAAATCGGCAGCAACTGCACCACGAATGAGCACAGCGAAATGATCGCCCACGGCCATGGCATGCATGACTTGATGGGTGATGAAAACAACGGCGAGGCCGCGTTTTTTGGCTTGGTTGACAATGCGCAGCACATGCGATGCCTGCTTCACACCGAGTGCAGCTGTGGGTTCATCAAGGATCAACACGCGCGCGCCGAAATATACAGCGCGTGCAATTGCCAGCGATTGGCGTTCGCCACCGGACAAACCGCCCACCAGACGGTCGCCATCGTCAATGCGGGTGATGCCGAAATCCTGCACGGATTTGACTGCAATTTCGTTGGCTTTCTTGCGGTCAAAGATCTTGAACGGTCCCCAACCCTTTGTCGGTTCAACGCCGACAAAGAAGCTGCGGCCAATACTCATCAAGGGAAAAGTGCCGCCAAATTGGTGCACTGTTGCAATTCCCCTGTCACTTGCGTCCTTTGGGGTTTTGAAGGCGACAGGCTTGCCATCCATCTCCACCTGCCCCGAGGTTGGCGTGTAAACGCCGGACATCAATTTGATCAGCGTGGATTTGCCCGCACCATTGTCGCCGAGCAGGCACAACACTTCGCCTTCGCGCACCTGCAACGAAATATCATTCAGCACTTCAATGGGGCCGAAAGACTTGTTGATGTTTTTCAGTTCCAAAACAGGAGCGCTCATGACAGTTTTTTCTTCGGACTGTAGGTGAGCGCCATTTTACGGAAGGTGTTGTTCGTCAACACTGCGACAAGCAGCAGCAAACCGATGATGAGGCTCGACCAGTTGCGGTCAAAATTGGTGTAGTAGATGCCTTGGGTGACGATTGCGAAAGTGATGGTGCCGAAGAGTATGCCGATGACTGAGCCGAAACCACCCGTCAGCAAAACGCCTCCCACCACCACGGCAATAATAGAATTGAAGATGTAG
The DNA here is from genome assembly GCA_964244855.1 of uncultured Aestuariivirga sp. Lineage (GTDB taxonomy): Bacteria > Pseudomonadota > Alphaproteobacteria > Rhizobiales > Aestuariivirgaceae > Aestuariivirga. The sequence goes on from CAXTLE010000015.1 coordinate 14,737, forward strand.
GACTGCCCGCCGGAAACTTGCGCAGAGTTGAAAAGAATTGCCTGGCACATGCCGACAAAGGCCGCACTCGTGGCTGAGATGACAAAGAGCGTGATGGTGACGCGCGAGGTTGGAACACCGGCATTGCGTGCGGCCACGCGATCTCCACCCATGGCGAAAATCCAGTTTCCATATTTCGAATAATGAATGAAAAAGATGTAAACTGCTGCTGCCAAAAGCCACCACGCGATAATCACCTGGAACTGCTTGCCAAAATACAGGTCGCCAAAAATGGCCTTGGCCAGTGGAGGTGCCGTCAGGGCCACACTTGTGGTGCCTGTGATGATGACAGAAAGGCCCAGAATAAATCCCGCCATCGCAAACAAGGTGCCCAGCGTTACGATGAAGGACGGCACGGCCGTGCGCACAACCAGATTTCCGTTGATGAGGCCTACAAGGATTCCAAGTGCGAACACGGCGGCTATCGCAAGCCAAATTGGCATGTGATAATGGCCAGCGATGATGGCCGTTGTCATCGAACCAGCGGGAACCATAGATCCCACGGAAATATCCAGCTCGCCAGCAATCATGAGCAATCCAATCGGAATGGCAATAATACCAAGACCAGCTGCAATGTTCATCCATGCGCCGATGCTGCCAATGCTCAGGAAGCTCAAGCCACCGAATATCGTGAAGAAAATAAACATGGCCACCAACCCGAGAAATGCGCCGGATTCTGGTCTGCGCAAAAGTCCGCTGAAGGAAAAGCCGCGCGTTTCTGGTTCGGATTTGATGAGTGTGGTCGTCATAATCGCCCAAGCGTTCCCCCTCACCCTGCGGGAGGGTATATAAAATACGTCCGACCCAATAGGAGCTTCGAGCCGGACGCCAGTTTCAGTCAAGTATCAACGGGCACCGGCTGTAACGCCCATCAGCGTTGCGTCGATGTTTGACGAGTCAATGATGCCAGGTCCTGTGAGTACAGGGAATGTAGGCAGCAAGTTGCCGAAGTCGATGTAGTTGGCAAGCAGGTTCACACCGATATTGGCTTGAAGATACGGCTGTTGATCGATGGCAAAACCTTGTGTGCCTGCCTTGATGCGATCCAAACCTGATTGGTTGAAATCGAAGGAAGCCAAAACCACTTTGCCGGTTTTTCCAGCTTGATCGACGCCTGTGGCTGCGCTGTCAGCGTCACCCGCAGAGATCGTGATGGCTCCGTCGATTGTGTCATCCTTCGTCAAGGTTGCCTTGATGGCTTCTGCGACTGCAGTTGGATCACCGAAGCTTGACGCCGGCAATGGCAGCTGTGCCGACTTGGAACCGGCTTTTTCAGCACCATCGGCAACGCCCTTGCAACGTGCTTCAAGGTTGGCAGCACCCGGAACCGTATTGATGCAGATCACATTCTTCTTGCCGAGCTTGGCAAAGTTAGCGCCAGCAGCGAGACCGGCTTCATATTCATCGTTGCCAACATAGTTGATGGCACCAAGTTCTTTGGCCTTGGCAGCATTACCGGCGTTGATCAGGATGATCTTGATGCCCTTTTCCATGGCTTCCTTGATGGCTGGATCTTCAGCTTCAGGAACCCAGTCTGGAATCACAATGCCAGTTGCACCCTGGCTGATTGCTGTGCGCACGAGTTGGGCCGCATCAGCGCCAAGATTGTCATAGGTTTGAAGTTGAAGGTAGTTGCAGCTGCCGCCGTTTGCCACAACAGCAAGGCAAGCATCGTCCATGCCCTTCTTGATCTTGTTCCAGAACAGGTCGTCAGCCTTGCCGCCGACGACGGCAATTTTGGCGGCATGTGATGGTGCTGATGCCAAAGCCAAGGCAGCGCCTGTAAGCAACACGCCCATCATCATTTTCATTTTCGTCATTCCCATTTCCTCCATGTTGCCGTCGTTTGACGGGGATTTTTGTCGCGAAATTGCCTTGCTATTTTTTGAATCGAGCATTTCGGCAATTTTCGTATTAGAACATTTGTTCTAAATCAGAACAACATCAAAACTTATGAATTTTGATGTAAATCAAATCAATAAATACCGCGTTGCACAAATATTTCGATATTCTTGAGCAGACGCAAACCTATTTGATTGACTTGATGTGCTTTACATCATAGCTCGATGGGCATGATGGATTTGCAAAAACCTGGCCTTACAAACGAAAAAGACTTCGATTGGCGCAACCCCACCATCGCTGACATCGCACGTGAATCTCGCGTGGGTACCGCCACGGTAGACCGGGTTTTAAATGGACGAAGCAATGTGCGGGTGGTGACACGGGACAAGGTTTTAGCCGCCTTGACGCGCCTTAAACAGAAGCCTGCTCTACCGCAGTTCAATGCAGTCAAGCGCATTGCATTCCTTTCGGAATCAGGCGCCAGTTTCAATGCGACGCTTGAAGACGCCGTTGCACGGTATTGCAACTCTCATCCCGAAGTCGTGTGTCCTGTCGTCGCCATAACCTCGGCACGGGTTGATTCAATCAAATTCGCCAACCTCATCGAGCGCACAGCCACTGAAGTTGATGGCCTCGTTGTGGTGGCCCGCGAAGATCTCATCATCAATCGGGCGATACGCAATGTGGTTGCCCGAAAAGTGCCGATCGTGTGCCTTACAACGGACTTGCCCAGCTCTGGCCGCAGTGCCTATGTTGGAAGCGATCAGGCCAGTGCAGGGTCAACTGCTGCCTATCTCATGGGGCAGATGGCTGGTGATCGTGGCGGCAAGATTCTACTGGTCTATTCCGCACCCTATCGCGCACAGGAAGAACGCGAACTCGGGTTTCGCCGGGTGCTTCGCGCATCATTTGCACATCTGGACATTCATGATCGCGTCAATTCCAACGACGACAGTGAACACTCCTATCGCAACGTCATGAAATATATCGAGGAGCACGGCGCACCCATTGGCGTTTATAATACAGTTGGCGGCAATATCGGCATCGGCAAGGCGTTGGGGGAACATGGACTTGTCGGAAAAGTGGTGTTTATCGGCCATGAGCTGAATGCCAATTCACGTTATTTGCTTGAGTCTGGAATCATGAACTTCGCTATCGGCCATGATGTGTTGGCCGAGGTTGAATTGGCCGTGCGGCAGGTCGTTGGACTGCTTGACAAAGGTGCAATGCCGCAGCTTCCCCTCTCGCCGGTTCGAATTTACACGAAGTACAACTGCAATTGAAACAGGAACCACACCGCATGCAATATCGCACATTCGGCCGCACAGGCTGGCAGGTCAGCGAAATTGGTTTTGGCGCTTGGCAGCTGGGCGGTGACTGGGGCAAGGTTGATGACGCGCTTTCCATTGACACACTGCATTATGCTTTCGATCACGGCATCAATTTCGTTGATACAGCTGAGCTTTATGGCAATGGTCATTCAGAGGAGGTAATCGGCCAAGCCTTGAAGACTTGGACGGGGGCGAAGATTTATGTGGGCACCAAAGTGCGGCCCATTCAGTGGCCGCGTCCTGACGATAACAATCCGCAAATGCGCGGGCGGTTTCCGGAATGGTATATAAGAGAGAATGTCGAACGCTCACTCAAGCGTTTAGGCGTGGAGCGCATTGACCTTTATCAGCTGCACAGCTTCATGCCGTCGGCCTTGGTCGAGCTGGATTGGCTGGAAACACTCCACACATTGCGCCGCGAAGGCAAGATTGACCGCATCGGGGTTTCGCTGCGCGACAACGAGCCCGACGAAGGGATAGATGCTGCTCGCTTCGGACTTGTTGATTCATTCCAGGTGATCTTCAACATGTTTGAACAGCGCCCAGCGCTTCAACTGTTTCCAGCAGGCGAAAAACCCAACACTGGCTTCATTGCACGCGTGCCGTTGGATTCAGGTTCGCTGGTTGGCAATTGGACAGCGGGATCATACGCGCAATTTGAACCGGGATCACAACAACACCAGATGTTCCGGGGAGACCGTTTTGCTGACACGTTGAAACGTGTCGAAGCATTGAAAGATATTTGCAAACCTTATTATTCAACGCTGGCAGAAGCAGCCATGCGCTATGTGATGTCCGAACAGCAATTATCCACTCTCATACCCGGCATGAAAAACCGAAAAGAGGTGGACATGAATATTGCTTATTCTGACGGTGCGACATTTCCCGCGGAGCTGAAATCGAAATTGCAGCAACACATCTGGGTCAGGAATTATTATCAGTGACAAACGCGTTTGATGAAGTTCGCTTTGAACTGCAATTGCCGTGGATGCTGCGGGACGTCATGGCGAAACGACCCGTGGTTTATATTCCGCTTGGCACTTATGAATGGCATGGTGAACATTTGCCCGTTGGCCTTGATGCATTGACGGCGCATGGTTTGTGTCTCCGCGCCGCAAAGCTTGATGGCGGCGTTGTGATGCCGCCACTCTATTATGGCTGCGGTGGCGGTCATGGCGTTTATCCGTGGACCGTCATTCCCGACAGCTCCGATCACATTGAAGACCTGATCCGTTTCACCTTGCGGCGGCTGGAGGCAAACGACGTCAAACTCGCCGTATTGTTTTCAGGGCACTTCGCGCCAACGCAGCTTGACATGATTGACCGCTTGGCTCTGGAATGGAACGACGGCAAGCAGCCACTTCGCGTATGTGCAACAGCCGTGAATCGCATTGAAGGTTTGCCGCTGCCACCCGACCATGCCGGGCGGTTTGAAACCACTCTGCTCGCTTCACTTTGGCCTAACCTTGTGCAACTGAACCGCTTGCCTTCGCTTGAAATGGCGCCGCTTGCAACGGACGACATTTGGGAAGAAGGCCGTCATGACCCCAAACATCCGATCTGGGGGGTGGTGGGTGCTGATCCCCGGTCATACAAGCCGGAGGAAGCGCAGGCGTTGCTGGCTGCAGCGGTGGAGTGGTTGGTGAATGTGGTTCGAGCGCGAGATCAATTCGTTCTGCGGTAAACTGGCTGGGGCGGGAGGGATCGAACCTCCGAATGCCGGAATCAAAATCCGGTGCCTTACCGCTTGGCGACGCCCCAGTAGACGAGCGGCTCTATAGCTGGTGATTCCCGGCTTCGCAACGGGCTAATGTCGCGTGCGGCGTTTCGGTTGACTGAATTTCACCGTGTATTGGCCTAATTTACCATAGCTTAACGGGTCACCTGTATTTCTGCTTAAAATTAAGGTGGAAGGAATGCACACGATGAATAGACGTGACATGGCTTGGGGTGGCGCAGTGGTCGCACTTGCAGCAGCGGCCGGATCAATTGGCAGCACCGAAGCTTTGGCCGACAATACCGGTGATGTTTTGGCGGCAATCGAAGAATTCCGCAAAGCCATGGTTGATGGCAATGGTGCGCGCCTGCTTGAAATGTCAGATGATGACATGTCTTTCGGTCATGCCAACGGCGTTGTTCAGACCAAAGTTGAATTTGTGAAAACTGTCGTCGATCGCGGCGAAGTCTTCCATAGCATCAAGCTGTATGATCACAGCATTCGCGTGGCTGGTGATTTGGCCATTGCGCGCCACACCTTCGATGCCTTTGTGTTGTTCCAGGGCAAAGACCAAAACTTCCTGCTCAGTATTGTGCAGACATGGAAGAAGTCTGATGGGCGTTGGCGTCTGTTTGTGCGTCAATCATTCAAGCCTTTGACGGCCTGATACATCGTCACACGCTGCGAAATTCAAATCCGGTTGCTGAAAAGCGACCGGATTTTCATTGCGTGGCAGCAACGCTCACCTTGCCGACGCGGATATTGATCTTTTCGAGTGACACCATGGCAGCACCGCGCTTGCTGCTGTTCGTAACAAAGGCAATGGCTGATACCGGGAAATAGGCGGGAAGATTACCTTCAGCCATTTCCGCGTTTAGCGTAATCTTGAATTTTCCAGCTTGGATGTCATCGGCTGCCCAAGAGGTTGTGTGATTTTTTCCGTCGATCTTGATATCGAGGCGCACCGTGGTGTCTGCGGTTTTGACGATGTGGCCGTTGAGTTCAATCTGCATGTAGGGCGCTGAAATATAACCGGGTTCGGGCACCACCATATTACCCTGAATCGCCGCGGAATCCTCTTTTTTGCCGCCGTCTGCATTCGCCACCAGCGGATCAAGCACCCACGACAAATCCATTTCCTGAGCTTTATCCAGCTCTGGAATACTGCGTGTTACTATCAAACGTTCCTGGTCTTTAACCTGCAAAGGCCTGGCGGCTCGTGTTTTCGCGGCTTGTTTGGTCACACCGGGTCTTGGCATTTTCTTGATTTTCACGGTGGAATGCTTGGTATAGACCGAAGCTGACGGCACATCGGCTGCTTTGCCGACAACGGCAAAGACAAAACAACTCAAAACCAGCCACAAAACACGCCGAATCATTCACAAACCTCGATTGGTTAACAATTGGTAAATGACGGTGGTCAAGGATTCAAGGAAAGCTGCCGCTATTTCTTCAACCTGTGCACAACTGGAAGAACAAGTCGCTCCGGCGTCAGGAATACGATTCGTAAACCAACAGTCCGAAAACTGTTTTGAAAGCGCGAGCCGGGACAGATTTGGCGCGGGTCACCAACTCCATTTTAACGAGTGCCAAGATATAAGTCTGTGCAGAACGAAAAACGTTCTTGCTGGCCGGCGAATTGGACAGCTTGGACTCTTGAATAACGCAGACAGGCTGAGACTTATGAACCACTTCAAAAAACTGATCCCTGCCGCCCTATTGCTTGTACCAACTGTCGTTTCCGCGTCCGCTGCCGAAACCTGGGACATGCCAACGGCCTATCCTGCACTCAACTTTCAAACTGTGAACGCCCAAGAGTTCAGCAAATGTGTTGCAGACGGCACGAAGGATGAGATCACCATCATTCTTCACCCCAATGGTGCATTGTTCAAGGGCAATGACATCAAGCGCGCCGTGCAAACGGGTCAGACCCAGATTGGCGAGCGGCTCTTGTCGTCGCATGAAAACGAAAATCCGATTTTTGGTACAGATTCCATCCCGTTTGTTGCCACCTCTTATGACGACTCGGTGAAGCTTTTTGCTGCTGCGAGACCGGAACTTGAAAAGGTTTTGGATGAGCAGGGTTTGAAACTCTTATACTCGGTGCCTTGGCCTCCACAGGGTTTGTATTTCAACAAGGATGTAAACTCGGTTGCCGATATGGCAGGCGTCAAAGTTCGTTCCTACAATAAAGCAACAGCACGCTTGGCCGAATTGACGGGCATGGCCCCGATTTCAATTGAGGCCGCTGAAATCAGTCAGGCAATGTCGGCGGGTGTTATCTCGTCACTTATTACCTCTGCCGTCACTGGCCAAGACAGCAAGGTGTGGGAACAACTCAACCACTTCTATGAAGTGAAAGCCTGGATGCCACGCAATACCGTCATCTTGAACAAAGGTGTTTGGGACGGTCTGGCAAAAGACAAGCAGGCTGCCGTTCTTGACTGCGCCACGAAAGCGGAAGCTGCGGGATTGGAAAAATCCAAGCTCGCAAATGACAAAGCATTGGCGACGCTAAAAAACAACGGCATGAAAGTGCTGCCACCTTCGCCCGAACTGGCAGCGGAGTTGGACAAAATTGGCAAGATCATGTCAGCCGAGTGGGCAGCCAAAGCCGGTGATGCGGGCAGCGCCATTATCAAGAGCATGGCCAAGTAATTTGACGCTGCGCCGAAAGCGGCGTCGAGATAGATCACAATGACCCTCGCTGTAGACGCCTCAACTGCAAAGCCGCATCAATTCGTAAAATTGTGGGCAGGACTTGATCGGTTTTATCTCTATACCGGCTATCTCGCAGCATTCTTTCTGGTCTGCATTTTCCTCACAACCATGTTACAGGTGGGCAGCAGGTGGATCGGCATCAACATCCGTGGACTGACGGATTATGCCGGATACTTTATGGCGGCATCGGCATTTCTGGCTTTTCCGCACACTTTCAACCGTGGCGCTCACATCCGCATCGAATTGTTCATGTCTATGATGGGACGCTTTCGTTTCGTGGCGGAATGGCTCTCGTTTTTCGCTTCTTCGGCAATTGCTGTGTGGCTCGCCTATTTTGCTTGGTCGATGGTATATTGGTCGCGGGCACTCAACGATATCAGCCAGGGTCTTGACGCAACGCCGATCTGGATTCCACAATTGTCGATGGCCGTTGGCCTTTCAGTATTGGCCCTCTGCGTCATCGACCATGGCTTGCGGTTTGTAATTTCGGGTGATCATCAATTGCCCGCGTCGCCTGATGCACTGTAGCTGAGTCAAAGCCATGGAACAGTTTGAACTGCTCATCACACTCCTGGGGCTTCTGGCTGTATTGATGTCTTCCGGAACCTGGGTGGGGTTTACCCTCACCGCACTTGCAGCTGTCGCCATTGAATTTTTCGCAACGCGTTCAGCGGGAGCACCCATTGCAACCACCATCTGGTCGTCGTCATCATCATGGATGTTGTCGTCTCTGCCGATGTTTGTGTGGATGGGGGATATCCTGTTCCGCACGCGCTTGTCGGAAGACTTGTTTCGGGGGCTTGCGCCACTCATGGGCCGATTGCCAGGCGGTTTGCTGCATACCAATGTCATGGGCTGTACGATCTTTGGATCAGTCTCCGGATCATCTGCTGCGACGTTGACAACGGTTGCACAAATGACCGTGCCGGAACTCAAGAAGCGTGGCTATCCTGAACATCTTATCATCGGGAC
>CAXTLE010000016.1:0-23210 GCA_964244855.1 uncultured Aestuariivirga sp.
GGATGATTTGCGCTGTGTGCCCTGCACTGTCAGGCCGCGTGTTGACAATGCTGCGAAGGTGACGACGGGGGCTGCTTGGTCGGTTTCGGGGGAAACGCGGGCAACGGCTTTGGTTGCCAGCAACAGCGGTGGTGCGCCAGCCTATGGGGGAACACCTTCGGATGAAACTGTGGTGCGGGCGATTCAGGATTTGCACGCGCGCGGGTTGGCGGTGACGTTTTATCCGTTTCTGCTGATGGATATTCCAGCTGGGAATGTTTTGCCTGATCCTTATGGTGGGGCGGCGCAGGCGGCTTACCCGTGGCGGGGAAATTTGACATGCAGTGTGGCACCGGGGCAGTCTGGGACTGTTGACAAGACTGCCGCTGTGGTGACGCAGGGAAATGCGTTTATGGGCAGCTGTGTGCCTGCGAATTTCAACGTGTCGGGTACGAGCGTGAGTTATTCGGGCCCCGCACAGTGGAGCTATCGCCGCATGATTTTACATTATGCAAAGCTATGTGCGGCGGCGGGCGGGGTTGAGGCATTTTTGATTGGCAGTGAAATGCGGGGGTTAATGGCGCTCCGGTCCACTGCTTCGAATTTTCATTTGGTGAATGCGTTTCGCAATCTGGCGATTGAGGTGAAGGCGATTTTGCCGGGTGCGAAGATCTCTTATGCGGCGGATTGGAGCGAGTACTCCGGCTATCGGCCTGTCGATGGCACGGGCGATGTGTATTTTCATTTGGACACACTGTGGTCGAATGCGGCGATCGATTTCATCGGCATCGACAATTATATGCCGCTGGCGGACTGGCGCGATGGCTTGGCGCATCTCGATGCTGTGGCGGGGGCAACGTCGATTTTTGATCGTGGATATCTGTCGTCCCGGATTGCAGGTGGCGAGGGCTATGACTGGTATTATGCTTCTCAGGGGGACCGCGACAATCAAGTCCGTACACTGATTACTGATGGTGCTTATGGCAAGCCTTGGGTGTTTCGGTACAAGGATATTCTGAGGTGGTGGAGCAACTTTCACCAAAACCGTCCAGCTGGTGTGCAATCTGCCAGCAATACCGCTTGGGTGCCGCAGTCAAAGCCAATCTGGTTTACGGAAGTGGGTTGTCCTGCTGTGGACAAGGGTGCGAACCAGCCCAATGCGTTTTATGATGCGAAGTCGTCGGAGAGTGCGTTTCCCTATTACTCAGGTTCGCAGCGCGATGATTTGATGCAGCACCGCTTTGTTGATGCAGTGGAGAATTACTGGTCGGCGGCGGGTGCGCAAAATCCGGTTTCATCTGTATACGGATTACCGATGGTGAATGCGGCACGAACCAGTTGGTGGGCGTGGGATGCGCGGCCGTTTCCGGCGTTTCCGGCACGTGTTGATGTGTGGTCGGATGGTGCGAATTATCCGCGTGGACATTGGTTGAACGGGCGCTTGTCCGCAGTTGATCTGGGTGAATTGATTTCCGGGATTGCCGCGCGGTTTGGTCTTGGTGACGTGGATGTGAGTGTGGTTGCAGGGCTTGTCGATGGCTTTGTGCTGGATAGGCCGATGTCCGGACGTGATGCATTGGATGCGTTGCTTGTGGCTTTCGCCTTGGATGCTGTGGAGAGCGAGGGGGTCCTCAAAATTCGGCCTCGCGCGTCACCTGTTGTGTTGAACCTGACGCGGGATCGTTTGGCTGAACATGGGCGTGACGGTTCGGTGTTGAGTGAGACACGGGCGCAGGAGACGGATTTGCCGCGCGTGGTGCGGCTAGGCTATGTTGAATCGTCGCTGGATTATCGTTCTGCTGCCGTGCAGCAGTCGCAGCCTGGTACGGCAAGCGCGCGGGAAATTGCACTGCAGCTGCCTGCCGCTGTGCCGCAGAGTTTGGCACAGGCGCGGGCTGATGTGGCGCTGGCTGAAACTTGGGGCCAGCGGACGACGGCGGAATTTGCGTTGCCGCCCAGCATGTTGGCACTTGAGCCCGGTGATGTGATTGCGGTGGATGGCAAGGACTATCGCCTGTCGCGGATTGTGGATGCGGAGGCGCGGCTGGTTGAAGCCGTGCAGCATGACGCATCGGTTTATGATGTGCCTGCATTGGTCGAGCGGGTGGCGATGCCGAAACTGGCGGATGTGTTTGGGCCTGCCGATGTGATGATGATGGATTTGGCACTGTCGACATCGGCGCAACCTGCTGCACCGTGGATTGCAGCGCAGGCGAAGCCTTGGCCAGGGCGGCTTTCAGTTTTGAAGCAGCAGGGTGGTGCGGGTTACGGGTTCAACACGCTGGTGGGAGCGCAGGCAACGATGGGTGAGACGCTCTCGGTTTTGCCACAAGGGTTGGTGGGCCGGGTTGACTATGGCGTTGTGCTGGATGTGAAATTGGATTTCGGGGCGCTGGCTTCGGTGACGCGGGCTGAGATGTTGGCGGGTGCAAATGTGGTCGCCGTTGGAACGGTGGCGACGGGATTTGAAATCCTACAGTTTGAAAAGGCTGTTTTAACGGGGGTGAACAGCTATCGTTTGACCGGGTTGCTGCGCGCGCAGGCGGGTTCACTTGCGGAGATGCTGGTCTCGCGTGCGGCGGGGCAGCGCCTTGTGTTGTTGAATGGTGCGGTGACGCAAGCGGCTGGCACGTTGCAGGATGCATTGGTGCCGACGCGGTGGAAGATCGGTCCGGCATCGCTGGAGCATGGCAGCCCGGCTTATGTGACACTTGATGTGGGGCCGACGCTGAAAGGTTTGCGGCCTTTGTCGCCAACGGGGCTTCGTGCGCGGCGTGGTGCGGGTGGTGTGACGGTGAGCTGGATCCGGCAGACGCGCAGTGGTGGCGATGGTTGGGATTTGGCGGAGGTGCCGCTGGCCGAAGACAGTGAGGCCTATGGGCTTTCGGTTTTGAATGGGGCTGCGGTGGTGCGGACGTTCAGCGCTGCGGTGCCGCAGCAGTTTTACAGTGATGCGCAAATGCTTGCGGATTTTGGAGTGTTGCCCCCGACGCTGAACTTGCGCGTGGCGCAGGTGAGTGCGGCTTTTGGGGCGGGCACGGTTTTGGAAAGGGTTGTGAATGTCGGACTCAGTTAATCTCGGAATTACATATCTCGAAGCGGCGCAGGCGCAGAAGCACGTGACGGTAAATGGTGCGTTGTCGCGGTTGGATGGGCTGGTGCAATTGGCGGTGTTGTCGCGCGTGTTGGCGGTGCCGCCAGCGACGCCTTTGGATGGAGACCGTTATCTGGTGCCCGCTGCGGCGACGGCGGCTTGGGCTGGGCAAACGGGGAAACTGGCGCTGCGGCTTGAGGGGGCTTGGGTATTCGCCACACCGCGCGAGGGCTGGACGCTGTGGGTGAATGACGAGGACGTGTTGCTGTCGTTCAACGGCACGACCTGGGTTGCGGGTGGTGTGCCTTCGAGTTTGCAGAACATGCAGTTGGTTGGTGTGAATGCGACGGCGGATGCAACGAATAAACTTGTGGTGTCGTCTTCGGCGACGTTGTTCAACCATATTGGCAATGGTCATCAGATCAAGCTCAATAAAAATGCTGCCGCTGATACGGCGTCACTGTTGTGGCAGACCGGATTTTCCGGTCGGGCTGAAATTGGAACGTCGGGTGATGATGCGCTGCATGTGAAGGTGAGCAGCAATGGTTCGTCGTATACGGAAATGATTGTGGCTGATGCGGCGACCGGGCGGTTGAACTTGCCTGTCGGTGTGGCGCTTGTTGCAATGGCAACGCCTGGTTCTCCGGTCAATGGCCAAATCTGGTTTGACGCAGCGCTTGGTCGACTGCGTATTCAGGACCGCGGCAAGGTTCAGAACCTCACCGGGCAAATCAATTACGGGCTGCTTGGCGCCCGCCATCTCATCATGAATTGAAAGGATTATAATCATGGCAATCAATACGACTCCGATTTTTTCGAAGAAGGGCGATATTCAGTGGCCGCCTGCTGCATTGACTGCGGCGAATATTGCAAAGGATGGCACGGGTGTTGTCGCCACGGCCTTTACCGCCGGGGCTGATGGCAGTTTCGTGCAGAAAATTGTGGCGCGTTCGCTCGGCAGCAATGTGGCGACGGTGCTTCGGATTTTCAGCAACAATGGTGCGGTGAACAGTGTTGCCGCCAACAACAGTCTGATTGCGGAAATGACTTTGCCTGCAACCACGCTCAGTGAAACAGCGGCGCAACCGCCGTATGAGTTGGCGCTGAATTTCGCGTTGCCTGCGGGTTACCGCGTGTTGTGTACGTTGGGCACGGCGGTTGCTGCGGGCTTCGCGGTGACGGTGTTTGGCGGATCTTATACGGAATAGGGGGCAGCATGTTTGATACTTCTCATATGCCGAATGTTGTGAACGGTGCTGACGTGCAGGTGTTTCGCCTCGCCGGACAATGGCAGACCTGGACCAAGCCACGCGGCAAAAGCATGGTCTCGATCTTGGCGATTGGATCGGGTGGCGGTGGTGGCGGCGGATTTTCTGCGGCGGCTGCAACAGCGAGAGGCGGCGGTGGCGGTGGCGGCAGCGGGGCTACGGCGCGGGTTATTCTGCCCGCAAGTGCGGTGCCGGATCTGCTCTATTGTTTTGCCGCGAGTGGCGGTGCTGGCGGTCTGGCATCGGCTGCGGGTGGGGCCGGAGCTTTGAGCTTTGTCACGGTGTTTCCTGAAATCACAAATGTTGTGAATCGACTGTTGTTGACGGGTGGAACCGTGGCTGGTGGCGGCGGGGCTGGAACTGCTTTGGCGGCGGGTGCTGCCGGAGTTGCCGGGGCGATTGCCGCGTTCAGCCCCTTGGCACTGGCGGGCTTGCCGCATGCGATTGCCGGAAGTGCCGGAGCTGCGGGAGGCGCACAAACGGGGGCTGCGGGTGTGGCTGTTACCGCTGCATCGCTGGTGCATGGCGGTGCCGGTGGTGGTGGCACGACGTCGGCTGATTTTGCTGGTGGCGGATTTACCGGAGCTTTCTGGTTGCCGTCTCTTGCAGGCGGATTGGCGGGCAGCGGACGCGGTCAGGACGGATTTGAAATGTCGCCGGGCGGCGTGTGGTCAGCGATCAGTTTTGTTGGCGCATCCGGAACTGGCGGAGGCTCCAGCACTGCGGGAAGCGGCGGCGATGGCGGCACTGGTGGCGCGGGTTGCGGTGGCGGCGGTGGTGGCGCTGGTGTGACTGCGGGTCGCGGTGGTGCGGGCGGCAATGGTTTGATCGTGATTACAAGTTGGTGAGTGACATGACGGATGTGGAACGGGAAGTCGGGCGCCTGGAAGCGCGCATGGAAACTGTCGAGGTGGAACTGCAAGGCATTCGTGCCGATGTGCGTGAAATCCGCGATGCGCTGGTGTCGGCCAAGGGTGGATGGTGGGTGTTGACGGTGGCGATTTCGCTGGCGGCAGCGGTGGGGGCTTTTGCGAGTTCTTATTTACCGATGATGTTGAGGGGTGGACATTGATGTTTATGACAGATGAAGGGCTGGATTTGATCCGGCAGTTTGAAGGCTTTCGCGCGGCGGCCTATCGTGATCCCGTGGGGGTGTGGACAATTGGTTATGGTCACACCTCGATGGCGGGTGCGCCGGAGGTTACGCCGGGTTTGACGATTTCGGAAAATGAGGCTGCACAAATTCTGGCGCGGGATGTGGACCAGTTTGCACGTGGTGTTCGCGCGTTGCTGCGAGTCGATTTGTCGGACGGGCAGTTTTCGGCGCTGGTATCGTTTGCTTACAATGTGGGCTTGGGGGCGCTGAAAAAGTCGAGCGTGTTGACGGCTGTCAATGCGCGGGATTTTGCGGCGGTGCCCCGGCGTTTGCAATTGTGGACCAAGGCGGGTGGCCATGTTCTGCCGGGACTGGTGAAGCGGCGGGCGGCGGAGGCAGCTTTGTTTACTTCTTCGGTTGCGGTTGTGGTGCAGCCGTCGGTTACGAAGTCAGTGCCGCAAAGCAAGACAGTGTGGAGTGCGGTGTTTGTATTGCTGATGGCGGTGGTGCAGGCGTGGCTGACAGCGTCTCTCAAAATTGTAGGGCTTGGTGTGTTGCTGCTGATAGCGGCGGGATTGGCTCTGATCATTTATGAACGTGTGAAAAAACTGAAACAGGAGGGTGTGTGATGGCACTGCCAGTGGCATTGATTTTAAATCTTGTAACGGGGCTGATGAGTGGCCCGATTTCCAAGGTGCTGGACGCTTACGTCAAGGACCAGGAATTGCGCCGGAAACTTGAAGCGGATTTGCAGGGGAAGTTGACCGAGCATTTGGGAAAATCGGAAGAACTGGGCCAAGCCGTGGTTTTGGCAGAAATCAAATCCGAGGACTGGCTGACGCGGAACTGGCGGCCTTTGGTGATGCTGACGCTGATGGGCTTCATCGTGTTTGTGGGGCTGGTCATTCCGTTTCTGGATTTTGTGTTTGGATCACCCGTGACGTTCAACCCACGCTGGTCCGCACTGCCACCGCAGTTCTGGGATTTCCTGTCGATTGGGGTAGGCGGTTATATTGGTGGACGCACACTGGAGAAGGTGGCCGGACAGGTGATTGCGCCGAAGGGGAAGCGGTGAGGGTCGGTCAGGCAGCACCAAAAGCGACCGTTTGTTTTTGTCCGCAAATATATTTGTCTCATCTGTTTGAGTGACGACGGGCGATGACGGTTGTGGTTTTATCTCGACTGCATGGTGGGGCTCAACAAGGAAAATATCCTATGGCCAAATTGTCAAAAGCACTCATAACCATAATCGCACAGCATAATGTTTGGCTCTATGAGCTGTTGCATCCGCATGTTGAAAAGATGTCAAGCTTGCGGGTTGGCTCGCGCGGGCATTTTTTGAGCCGTCCGGGATCCGGTGAGAGTGAACTTAGTCCGCAACCTTTGCCACCTCTGGCGATTGCAACATTTTCAGGTCATGCCATGGGTCGTCGGCTCGCCGATCTGACCTTGGACACCAACGCCCAAGGTGGCGACGGTTTTTCTGTGTTGGCCCGGGAGATTGACGACTGGTGTGGCACCGGTCCGCATATCTTCAAATGGCCAAAGGGTTGGCCGTTCCCGCTTCCCGAGCCAGAGCCGCACCCGAATTGGGACCTCGCCAGTGGCGGTCCGCAATCGGTACCTTTGCTTGACCGTCAAATTCTTCTGGGTGGCGCGATTGCGCTGTTACAGACTGCTGCAGGCTTTCCTGAGGGCGATTTGCGAGAAGGCTTTGCGAAACAGGCGGACGTGTTGCTTGAAAAAGTAGACTCGATGAAAGACTGATGTAAACCCTCGGAGGGGCTCACAGCCACAACTGCTTTCCATTTGTCATAAAGGGAAAGCCGTTTCATGTGGCCCCTCTTTTTCTTGCGGGACTTTCACCGGTTAAACCCGACGGAAAAAAGTGGCGGGCAAGCAATTGGGCCGAAGTTGCGACCATGGTTGTTCAACGCACGCGTTGACTATAATGCATATTTGCATTACACGCATCTTCATGAGCACCTTGACAGTTACATCGCGCGGGCAGGTTACGTTCAACAAGAGCGTTATGCAGCACTTGGGCTTGAAACCTGGTGACAAGATTGAACTTGATCTTTTGCCAGGTGGCCGCGGCTTGCTGAAAGCGGCGCAAGCCACCGGAAAAATTGATGACGTGATTGGCTTGCTGGCAAATCGCAACAAGAAAATGGTAACACTGGAAGAAATCAATGAAACCGCTGCCAAGGCGTGGTCCGGTTCAAAATGAAATTGACAGTGGATACCAATGTATTGGTCCGTGCCATTGTTCAAGACGATGTGAAACAAGGTAAAATTGCAGCTCGTCTTTTGAAAAATACAAAAGAGATTATAATACCGCTGGTCGTACTCTGCGAGTTGGTCTGGGTATTGCGGCGGGCATATGGCTTTTCAAAAGTTGATATCGCTGCCGCCGTGACGGCTTTGTCCTCTGTTAGAAATGTCGTCATGAACCGCACTGCTGTTGCGTTGGGAATGGAGTTTTTGTTAGCTGAAGGCGATTTTGCCGATGGCATTATTGCCTTCGAAGGACAATGGCTGGGCGCAGACATGTTTGTTTCGTTTGACAAAGATGCCGTGTCTATTTTGAGTGCCCAAGGCCATTCGGCAAAGCAGCTATAGCACTCACTCAGCCTCTCTCGGCTTCACGTGTTTCAGCACGGTCGCTGGCTTCAGCCACGTCCGCTGCTTGAACAGCATCGACATCAACATCAGGTCAAGTGACTGCGGCAGTTTTCCGGCGGTGGCCATTGCGGCCCATGTGATCAGTCCGGGGGTCACAGAGCGACGACCGCTATGGGCGGCTTTCAGCACTGCCTTCGCCACGGCATATTCTGACATGCTCGGCAGCAGTCGCAAGGCAAGGGTTCCGCTCAGATCGGCTTTCTGGCGGCTTACAATGGTGCTGGTGCGCACTTCCGGTGGATGGATGACGGATACCGAAACGCCAAATGGTTTGGCTTCAACATAAAGAGCCTGGCTTAAACTGTTGATGAAGCCCTTGCTGGCGGCATAGGCGGCAAACCACGGTGATGGTCGGTTGGCGACGGCAGAAGACATGTTAACGATGGCACCGGACCCGCGCTTTTTCATGCGGTTCAGGGTCCAGTGATTGAGATGCGACGTGGCGATCATGTTGAGTTTGAACAGGGATTCGAGTTTTTCCCAAGGCTGGTCGGCGAAACTCCCGGAAAGGCCGATGCCGGCATTGTTCACCAGAATATCAGGCACCAGCTCGGCCTCATCCATGCCAATGAAAAAGGCGTTGCGCTGGCGTTCATCGGTCAGGTCGACAGAGACAAAGCGTGGCCGCAATTCACCCGGAACCGTTTCAGCGGCCCGGCGCAAGCGGTCCGGGTCGCGGGCCAGCATGAACACCGCATAACCCATCGCCACGGACTGACGGGCAATCTCAAGGCCAATGCCGTCACTCGCACCGGTGATCAAAACAACTTTGGTCATAGGGCGCACAACCTTTTTCCATACGTCGAAACAGATACGTGGCCCCCCACCAGGCTGATTGTAGCGGATTGTTTGGAGAAAGGGAATTGGCGGCAGTGTGTGATTGTATTGGCAAATTCGAGGTTTCGAAGAAACGACAGCATGAATTTACTTTATGGCAAAATGCGTGGCTGGCCCAAAGCTTCCGCCGCTGATGGTGCGGAGGATTTTATCGGGCGTTGGGTTGAAGGTAACCGCGACGCTTTTGAAGCCCAAAGCCTTGAGCTGTTGATTGTAGCCCTCACGGTGTTCGATGTCAGCGAGGACAAGGTGGCCTCCGGGTTTCAGAATGCGGTGCATTTCGGTCAAGGCTTGGTTGCGGTCTTGCTCTGATGGCAGATTGTGGACTACCCAGTGGGAGCTAACAACGTCGTAGCTCTGGTCGGCGTAGGGGAGCTTTCGCATGTCGCCTGTGTCGACGGTGATGCGGTTCGCCACACCCTCAATGCGAGCATTTTCCAGTGTGGCTTCGGGGCTGTTGCCGGATTGGTCGGTTGTCTGCCAGATGTCGATACCGGTGGCCTTGCCTGTCGTCAGGCGTTTGGCCGCGCCAATGAGCAAGAGGCCACGGCCGCAGCCGATGTCGAGAACCCGTTCGTCACCGCGCCATGGGATATGATCGAGAATGGTGTCGCGGGTTTTGAGTTTGATGATCTTGCTCCAGACCAGCATGAGGCTGCCCATGCCGAGAAGGTAGAGTGTGGCGAGGGCGGTGAGGGGTGCAAAGATTAACCGCCATGTTGGCAGCAGCCAACACACGGTGGCTGTCAGGAGTGTTGCAACCAGGCCTGCTCCGAAGAACAGACGCACGAGGCCAGGAGCGTCGACGCCGTAATTGGGTTTTTGCATAGGTGCTTTCGGGGTCTGTTGGGTATACCACATTTTGCCGGGTTGAGTGGATAATTCAAGCACTTACAGTTTTGTGCAGCGCAATAGTGTCGTTTCCGTTCATCCGACGTTCAGGTCGGGGTTGCTATGCCACTCCAGACTTTAGGAGTTTGTTATGATGAAGAAAACGGGGGCGTTTTTCGCGGGTTTGCTGGCTTTTGGTCTGGTTTTTACCGGATCTGCCGAGGCTGGGCGGATCAGGTTTGAGCGGAGCTGTAACCGCGTTCAATTGGCGCAATATGCCGGTGAAAATGATGGTTACGACAATGGCGGCTATAACATTTCACCATCGCAGGCTGCATCCATCGCAAAGAGCACCTGGCCCGGCGCCAAGGTACTTCGCGTTCAACTCTTGCCCTCGGGCGTTTATGCTGTCACCTTGAAGCAGGGTGGGGAAGTATCGCGCGTGCTGGTTGACGCCACGTCTGGCGAAGTTGGCTGAGGCGCGATACACTGCCTTAAATTCTTGGTGGTGAACGCATGCGCATTTTGGTTGTGGAAGATGATGCTGACCTGAACCGGCAGATTGTGTCGGCTTTGGGTGATGCTGGTTATGTTGTCGACAAGGCGCTCGATGGCGAAGAGGGGCATTTCCTCGGTGACACCGAGCCCTATGACGCGGTGATCCTGGATTTGGGTTTGCCGGTGTTGGATGGCGTCAGCGTTCTTGAAAAGTGGCGCAGGGCTGGCAAGAAAATGCCGGTACTGATTTTAACGGCGCGAGACCGCTGGAGTGACAAGGTGGCCGGCTTTGATGCGGGTGCCGATGACTATGTGACAAAGCCCTTTCATATGGAAGAAGTGCTGGCGCGTATTCGTGCGCTGGTGCGGCGCACGGCGGGACATGCGACGAGTGAAATTGAGTGTGGCCCCGTGCAGCTCGATACTGCGGGTGCGCGGGTCACTGTCAATGGATTCCAGATCAAACTGACGTCGCTGGAATTCCGCTTGCTGGCTTATTTGATGCACCACAAGGGCAAGGTGGTATCACGCACGGAACTGGTCGAGCACCTGTATGATCAGGACTTTGACCGGGATTCGAATACGGTGGAAGTGTTCGTCGGCCGCTTGCGGAAGAAACTCGGTGTAGATGTGTTGCACACCATTCGCGGCATGGGTTATTGCATGTCCGAGAATGGTGATGAGAAGTAATTCACTCTCGCTGCGGCTGACTGTGTCGGCTGCTGTGATTGCGTTGGTGCTGTTGGCGCTGGCGTCCATTGTGTTGAGTTCATTGTTCCAACAGGCGCTGGAGCGGAATTTTGATGCGCGGTTGCGGGCGGTTTTGGACAGCCTGTCGGCCAATGTGTTTCCGGGGGAAGATGGTTCGCCGCGACTTACGGGCAATATGACCGATTCGCGGTTTACGCTGCCGGAATCCGGTTGGAATTGGCAGGTGTTGCCGCCAAAGTCGCAGCAGAAACCTTTGCTGTCACCGTCGCTTTTGGCCAAGCCGATTGCATTTGATGCGAAGTTGCTGGGAACGCGGGATGCCGACCGCATAACGTCGTTTGCGTTCAAGAGCGCCACAAATCAGCAGCTGCGGGCGATGGAGCAGCGCATTACGTTCAAGGATATTGATGGTGAATATTCGTTTCTCGTAACGGGAAATTTTGACGAATTGCGGCAGGAGGTGATTTCGTTTTCCAATGGGCTTTATGCGTCACTGGCGCTGTTGGGATTGGGGCTGCTCGCGGCGATTTTCTTTCAGGTGCGCTATGCCATGAAGCCAATGGCGGAGATGCAGCAGAAGCTTACTGACATTCGATCTGGCAAGATTGAAATGTTGCATGGCAATTTCCCGACGGAGATGCAGCCGGTGGCGGATGAGATGAACCTGCTTATACAGTCGAATTTCGAAATCATTGACCGTGCCCGTATGCAGGTGGGCAATTTGGCACATGCGCTGAAAACGCCCATCAGTGTGTTGACGAATGAGGCGCGGGAGTCTCCGGGTGGTTTGGCGGACAAGGTCAAAGAGCAGATCAATGTAATGCGGGACCAGGTGAACCTGTATCTGGACCGGGCAAGACGGGCAGCGCGGGCGCAGACCATTGGGGCTGCAACGGATGTTGAACCGGTGTTGCAATCGCTGGCGCGGACGTTGCAGCGGATCAATTCCGAGAAGGGCGTCGTGGTGTCAGTATCATGTGCGCCCGGTTTGAAGTTCAGGGGCGAGCGGCAGGACCTTGAGGAGATTGTCGGCAACCTGATGGACAATGCCTGCAAGTGGAGCAAGGGCAGGGTTGAGGCGCGGGGTTCGCTGCTGACTCAGGCAGGAGATGACGGGCGGCCACGGTTGTTGATCGAGGTTGATGATGATGGCCCCGGTGTGCCGCCCGAAAAACGTGCCATTGCATTAAAACGCGGCCAGCGACTCGATGAAGCCAAGCCTGGGTCGGGGTTAGGACTCAACATCGTCACCGAAACTGCGGCGATGTACGGTGGAAAAGTCGAACTCGACAAGGCGGATCTGGGGGGCTTGCGGGTCAAGCTCGTGTTGCCAGGAATTGGCTAGGGGGTGTGGGGACTGCTTGCTCTTCCGCAAGCTGTCCCCGAACTTGGATACGGAAAATCGGGGACAGTTTGCGAGAAAGAGCAAACAGTCCCCGTGCTCACCTCCGCATTGCGGTTAACGTATCATGCTACGACCATCTAAAATTGTAGTTGTGTTGTTGGAAAACATGAAACTGTAATTTCAGTTGGTTTGCAAAGTTGCGTGGATTTTATCATGACAACTTGATTCAATTCGCCTCATAACTTAAGAGCGTTGTCAGCTTCACAGTTTTGTGACCCGGGGCTCTGAGTGTAAATAACAACCTATAATTGTATTTTGACCAATTGGTAAGCAAATGCCCGTCTACTGCCCCCGGTCGCGGGTGGCTTACCATAGGGGAGCGGCTCGACGGAGCTGCTCCCCGCTTTTATTCAGCGCCAGCGACTGCGGGAACACCGCGTTCCCGGTAGGGTGTGCGGCCATAAAAGGCGCGGTAACACTTGGAAAAATGTGATGGCGAAGAGAAGCCGCAGGCCAGTGCCACATTGATCACCGACATATCAGTCTGCAGCAGCAGCGATCGGGCCTTCTTCAGGCGAAGTTCGAGATAATAGCGCTTGGGCGAACGGTCGAGATAGCGGCGGAACAGGCGTTCCAGTTGCCGGGTGGAGAGACCCGCCTGTTTGGCCAGCAGGCTGGGTGACAGCGGGTCTTCGAGATTGTCTTCCATCTTTTCGATAATAGATACCAGCTTTGGGTGGCGTGCGCCGATGCGGGCGGGGAGCGACAGGCGCTGGTTTTCGCTGTGATGGCGGATGGGGGAATGCAGGATGTTTTCTGCAACTTGCGCTGCCATGTCTGGCCCGTGTTGGCTGGTGATCAACGAGAGCATGAGATCAAGTGCCGTGGTGCCGCCAGCACTGGAAAAGCGGTCTTCGTCGATTTCGAACAATCCGCCGGTGACGTCAATATCCGGGAAGGCTTCAGTAAAGCCGGGCAGGTTTTCCCAATGGATGGTGCATTTATAACCGTCGAGCAGGCCTGCTTCGGCCAGCACATGGGCACCGGTGCAGACCGCACCAATATCAACACCGCGGCGCGAGGTTTTGCGCAACCAGCTCAACAGGCGCTTGTCGGTGTGGTGCTGGATGTTCAGACCACCGCAGACGATGATGGCGGCGTCGTGCGGCACGGCTTCGAGATCGCCGTTGACCATGGTGAGAATACCATTGGAGGCGGCGACGGGCTGGCCGTCGAGGGAATGCAGTGTCCACTTATAGAGTTGCTTGTCAGCGAGGCGGTTGGCGAGGCGCAAGGGCTCGATTGCTGACGTGACGGGCATCATGGTAAACTCCGGCACCAACACCAAAGCGATGGATTGGGGCAGGCTGATTGGCTTTTGTCCGAACATGGGAAGGCTCCGTTTGCGACACGATGCGCCGTTTCCGACGCTTTGTCTATAAGCGTCAATGAACGCTGGAAAACGACGTTAATGCCGGGGACGTGTCGGTTATCGGGGTGTTCTGTCGCAAACGACCTCGACACATTTTTGCGGCCCTTGCATCTTGCTGACATTATTCAGCTTTGAGGCTTACATGAGCGCACCTGTTACCTTCACGCCAATGCCCACCGCCACCATGGCGAACCCGTTGGGGGCCTATCTTTGCAAAGCGTCGATTGAGATCACGGGCAAGCAGATTGAGAAGATTCCCTTGCTGCGGGCAGGCTTTGCCGAGGGATCAACGGTGTTTGTGGCGCTGATTGATGCGGCTGAATTGGCGGTGCAGATTGAGGCCACTGCGGCGCTGCGGGCGGCGGGATATAATCCGGTGCCACATATCCCGGCGCGCTTTGTGCGGGACGAAGATGATTTGAAGCGGAGGCTTGAGGCTTTTGTAACGCGCGGTGGCGTGACCGATGCGCTGGTGCTGGGCGGTGGTGCGCCGACGCCGATCGGCAAATATGATGCGGCCATCCAGATTTTGGAGACGGGCGCGTTTCAACAGGCGGGGATTACACGGATTGGTATTGCAGGTCATCCGGAGGGTAATCCCGATATCACCAAGGTGCATGGCGAGGCCATGTTGTTAAAGGTGTTGAAGCTGAAGAATGACTGGATCAAGGCGAGCGGCGTGCAAGGCTTTATTGCCACGCAGTTTTTGTTTGATGCTTTGCCGGTGGCGCATTGGGCGACGGAGTTGCGGGCGGCGGGCATTGATTTACCCATCCACGTTGGCGTACCCGGGCCTGCCACGATCAAGACACTCGTAAAATATGCCGCCATGTGTGGCGTTGGCAATTCAGCCCGCTTCATTCGCAAGCAGGCGATGAATGTGACGCGGTTGCTGAGTGTGTCAGAACCAACTGAATTCGTTGACCAACTGGCAACGCTGCATTTCGACAAGCCGGAGCTTGGCATTGCAGCGCCGCATCTTTATCCCTTTGGCGGATTCGACAAATTACTGGGCTGGATGGCACCTAAGCTAGCGGTGTGAGTGCTGTCAGAACGCTTTGGATTTGGTTGTCTTTTTCAAACGCGACCCCAAGCCCAATGCCGCAAGCGCTGAAATGAACAGCAGGCCCCCAGCGGGAAGCGGCACGGGTGATGGCGTCGTGCGACCATTGACAGTATAGAAGGTCATGGTGGCGTCATGAATTGTACCTTCAGGGCCACTGAAAGCCAATCCGTTGTCGGCCACGGGCACTCCACTGATTTCCGTCAAACCGGCTTGAAGGCTGTATGTGCAAACAGACGGATTGGCAATTTCGCAATATTCATATTGGGTAATCTGCGGTAATGGTGCCGAGAGAACATATTGCAGCAATACACCGCCGCCACTGGTAGAGATATCGTATGTGACTGGTCCAAATGCGCTGAATATTCCTGAGAAGGTATCGGTATTTTTATTCGTGGCACCATCATAAACGCTGGTTGCGACTGGCATATTTGCCAAGACCTGATCGTTATTTGCTGCATCGGGATGAAGATCAACGCCGTCAATGCTCATGGCTGAATCGAAAGAGCCTCCGAATACTATTGTTGTCTGGAAGTAAATGGATTTCCCGACAAGTCCTGGTGCGCCGACTGCAGAAGCGATCGTGCCATTCATGGTGAGTGTGTAAACCGGGCTGGGCACGTTGAATTCGAACTGGTTGAGAATTGAAATTGTGCCGGGCGCAGTTGTAAAAATCGGCGCTCCCAGTGTCAAAGCCTCGGCAGCGCCTGCGGTTGCAACCAACATCACACTTGCAGCGCAAATATGTTTCAAAATCGGTTTCATGTGTCTTCCCCTGTCTAACGCGTTCAGCAACCCCCAAAACATGTTGACGCAAAAAAAACCCGCATGCAACCAGAACAATTCGGAGTGGTGTTCCTGCACTCAATCCCCCAACACCGCTTTCACCGCAGGCCGCAAGTCCAACAGGATCGCATCTGCCATCGCGGCATGTCCTTCAGCAGATGGATGCATGGCACCTGTTGTTTCAGACAACACCTTTGCCGAACCATCTTCATCAATGCGGCCATTGCTGGTGAGAACTTTCTGGTTGATCACCATCCAGGCGTCATTGAAGGTGCGCACCCAGCGTTGCCGAAGTGCATAAGGGAAATTTTCTGTGACTGGATTGTATGGCCGCCAATCCCGGTTCTTGCCTGAAAAATTCGTACCGCAGGTTTGCGTCTCGCGCTCGGCCTTGCCCCAGCATGGCAGCATCAACACTTCCGCCGGATCGGTTTTGCTCTTCTGGTTCTGTGCACAAAAGCCATGGCCACGAAACGCCTTGTCGGCATAGGCCCGCGCTGCAAATGTCCAGCCATGATCCTCTGCCAATTCACCCATGCGGGTTTGCAGTTTTTCCAACTGGTCATGTGCGGATTGCAGCTTGCCCGGCGTTACCACCAGCCATGATGACTGTGAATCAAGCGACTGGTTTGCCGGATATAAATCTTCATCTGCACCCTCTTCGCCAGAAGCACAGACTTGCCCTGTCTCATCTTCAAGAATGTCAGGATAGGCCGTCAGCACCACATGCGAAGTATCAAATGCGATGTCGCCATTGCGCAAGGGTATGGAGGTTTCAATCGCCTTGGCCAAACGTCCATAGGCCTCGGGCAAATCATTGCTCATGTTGGACGCGAATTTTTTGGGTGAAACGGTTGCACCAAAAAACTTCGCAAGTTTCGAGGTGGTGGAATCGCGCAGTGTTGCCCAAGTCACCAGATTGCTGAAGCCAATGTCATTGCCACCGATGGAGAGTAGCAGAAAGTCTACATTGCGGCGATAGGCGTTGCCAGGGCACGTCCATATCCCGTCCACCTTGTCGACGTTCTCCTTGCACAATTCGCGCAATAACCAACGCAACTGCGTATCCTTCTTGCCGCCGCTGACTGAATGCACAGAGTCTGTGCCGTCAGCTTTGCTGACATAGTCCATGTAAGTTTGCGGGCCGAGAATGCCATCGACGACGGCTGCACCCGAGCAGGCATAGCCCATGAAGGTAACAGCGGCTTTCGGGTTCTCAATGCCGATCTGCAACGCAGTGCGCAGTTGATGGCTGTAGAGTGAGCGATGACAGAGTTCGTCGAGCCATTGGGCATTGCTGTTGGCATCGTCACCACCGCGTTTGGGGTAAACATTGCGGGCGCGGCGATTGGCGTCAAATCGCACGGGCACATCAGGGTTACCTTCGCCGGAAGCAAAACTGTCACCCAAACCAACGATGAGCAGATCCTTGACTTTGATGTCTGTCGATATCGGCGTTTCACCATCAACACCAACCGACACCGTGCCGCCGTCGGGATAGGGAATACCAACAGTGATCGGCTCGTCGCAAGGCGATGTGACGGTCGCACCGCCGTTAAGTGACCAGTTGCAGTTATATTCGGCAATCAACTTGTTGCCACCAAGCGGCTTCAACCAGATTTGGATTTCATGAGATTTTGGCACTACATAATCAGCGACATCGCCGCAGGCCGAATGCGTGCGCTCTTTGGCATTCCAGCACGTCTCGCCCACATCCCGCGCCGCCCAGCCCATGGGGTCGTATTTTGTACGCAAATGACGGGAGAACGGGATGTAGCGGTCGTTCAGCACATGCTCCGTGCCAATAACCGAGGTCGTATCGCGCAAGCGTTGCTTCATCTCATCACCGTCGGCTGCACCGTCGACGTGGATGAGATATTGCCGCCACGCATTCTCGTGTTCGGTAAAGGTCTTGGCGTCCTTGAACAGCCGGAAGCGGTTGACCACCTTCCATTCAATCTTGACGTTGGATGAGGTAATGGTTTGCGCCTCCGCAAAGATGGGGCCGAAAAAAACCAAAACCAGAAGTGTTGCGAGAAGTCGTACAGAAGTCGCCATGTGAGTCATGCGGGTTGTTTAGCAGGCGTGTCGCGACGGAAATGTGGCGGCTATTCGTGCCGCAACGCTTCAATCGGATCAAGCTGCGCTGCACGCCTTGCCGGGAAAAATCCGAATATCAGGCCAATCAGCCCTGAGAAGCCAAAGGCCATCGCCACCACGCTCGGGTTCACGTTGAATGGCACCTGCAACAGCGACGATCCGCCCCAGGCCAAGCCTAGCCCCAAGGCGATTCCAATCAAACCGCCCAGCAAACACAAGACCACTGCCTCCACCAGAAACTGCGTGAGCACCTGTGAAGCGAGTGCGCCGATCGCCAGGCGGATGCCGATTTCACGCGTTCGCTCAGCGACCGACACCAGCATGATGTTCATGATGCCAATGCCGCCGACGAGAAGGCTCACAGCAGCGACCGCACCCAAGAGCCCTGTCATCAAAGCAGTGGTTGATGCCATGGTGGCGGCAATTTGTGTTAGGTCACGGACAGAAAAATCATCATCTTCATTTTTCGGCACACGCCGGGTTTCACGCAATATGTCCGTGATCGTTGCTTGAACGCCTGGCAATACCTCGGCAGAATTTGCTGATACTGCAATGCTCGAAATCTTCGTGTTGCCGGAAATGCGGCGCATGAAGGTGCGGAGCGGCATGACCACTGTATTGTCCTGATCTGACCCGAAAGCCGATTGACCCTTGGCCGCCAGCGTGCCGATGACGGTGCAGGGCATGTTGCCCACGCGTATGGTTTCCCCCAAAGGTTCAACGCCTGCAAACAAGTCCCGCACCAAGGTTGCTCCCACCAAACACACATTGCTGCCGCTGCGCGCGTCGCTCTCCGAGAATGCGTTGCCCGTGAGAATTGTCCAGTCCTGCACCGTGAAATAATCGACATCAGTGCCAGTTGTCGTCACATCGAGTGATGCGGTGCCATAAACGACCTTCACTTGCTTGTTGGATGTAGGGGCAACGCCCCGTACATTGCGCAACCCTGCCTTCAACGCTTCAACGTCACGCACATTGAAACTTCGGCTGTCATTGCCCGAAGGTGGTCCGGGCATTGAATTGCCAGGCCTTGCGATCAACATGTTGCTGCCCAGCTTTGATAAATCAGCCTTCACCTTGTCATTTGTACCTTGTCCCAAAGTGACAAGCGCAATCACAGCAGCGACCCCAATTACAATTCCAAGCAGTGTCAGGAAGGTGCGCAATACATTGCGGCGAATGGTGCGGAGCGCCAGCTTGAAAGATTCCCACAGCATCAGGCCGCCACCTTTGCATCATCAAGAATATGTCCGTCGGAGAAAACAATCTGGCGCGTGCAATAAGCCGCCATGTCAGGCGCATGCGTGACCATCAGAATGGTAAGGCCTTGCTCGCGGTTCAGTTTTTGCAGCAGCTTCATGATGTCATGACTGCGGGCGGAATCGAGATTGCCTGTCGGCTCATCCGCCAGCAACACTCTGGGGTTCGACACAATGGCGCGCGCAATTGCCACGCGCTGCTGTTGTCCGCCGGAGAGTTCACCGGGCGCGTGATTTTCACGGCCCTCAAGTCCTACCGCCGCCAAAGCCCGCGCCGCTGCGTCATGCCGTTCAGCCCGCGCCATGCCGCGATAGATCAACGGCAGTTCAACATTTTCAATCGACGTGGTGCGCGCCAGAAGATTAAAGCCCTGAAACACAAAGCCCAGATAATTGCGCCGGAACAAGGCTCGCGCGTCGTTGTCTAATGTTGCAATTTCAACGCCATGGAATTTGAAACTGCCTGAGGTGGGCCGGTCAAGACAGCCCAGAATATTCATGCAGGTGGATTTACCAGAGCCTGACGCCCCCATGATGGCCACGAACTCGCCTTCATTCACGTCAACATCAACGCCGCCAAGCGCCACGACACGGGCCGCACCTTCGCCATAAATTTTCTGAATGCCGCGCAACGCCAACATGATTGCTATTTCGTCTGCTTCTGTGAGACGACCACGGCATCATCAACTTTCAAATCGCCCTCCAGTACAACCGTGGCCTTGCCATCCGTGGCACCTGCCTTGATCTTGACGGCGGTGGGCGCACCGTCCTTCAACACATAGATCGTGCGTTTGCCATCCGCTGCCACTTCGTTCTTGCCACGCTGTCCACGCGGAAAGCGCGGCATGAACATGCGGGTGATTGAGAAACTTTCTGCTTCCTGTTTCACAGGCGGCGCATAGCGCAATGCTTCAGTCGGAACAGTCAGCGCCTGCTTGTATTCTTCAACTGTAATCCGCGCTGTCGCCGTCATGCCGGGACGTAAGGACAACTCCTCATTCGCAGCAGATAAAATCGCTTTGTATGTTACAACTCCGTCAACTGTTTCCGGTGCAAACGACAAGCGCTCAATCCGTGCCGGAAAATTCCGTCCGCGATAGGCGTCGACAGTAAATGTTGCAGTTTGCCCGACTTTGACCTGGCCAATGTCGGCTTCATCCACAGCCGCCTCCAACTGAATGCGTTTCAGGTCTTGGGCAATTTTAAACAACACGGGAGCCTGCAAGGAAGCCGCCACTGTTTGCCCCGGTTCCACGCTGCGCTTCAAAATCACGCCATCAATAGGTGAGAGCACGCGCGTTTTTGAAATGTCAGCGTCTATAATGTTGAGATCAGCTTTAGCCGCTGTCACATCAGCCTGTGCTGCGGTCAATCCGGCATCACCACGAAGCGACGAGGCCGCAGCCGTGTCCATGTCCTGTGCAGTCGAAAGCCCCTTGGCGCGGAGTGACTTTTGCCGGTTTTCGGTCAATTGCCGTTCAGTTGCCGTAGCAGTGGCATCGACCAATCTGGCCTCTGCCGCCTGCAACTGTGCGGCCGTACGGGCTCTTTGTGCTTCCAGCCTGGTGGTATCCAGAATGGCGAGAACATCCCCGGTTTTTACCAAGCCGTTTTCCTCCACGAGAACCTGCCGCACCACGCCGGAAGCTTCCGAACCAATTTCCACCTGCGTAATCGGCTGAATGCTGCCAGCGGCAGACACGGTGACGATCACATCGGCCTGCGCTGCGGGCACGGTTTCATAAGTGACAATTGCAGCATTGCTTTGCTGGCGGGCGTAAAGCCAATATCCGCCAACAGCCAAAGCCGCGAGGACCAAACCCAGGATAACACGGTTCTGCAATCGGCCACGCCGCTTGCCCGCCGACAGGCCAAGGGCAGTTTCGATCTCTTGCACGGAAGGGTGATTTTGCTGGTTCATGATGTTCTATACGACCTAAGACGGGAACAAGGCCAAAATCCGTCGCGCTCGAGCTATGATAATATGAAATAGGCGGGCACCGCCACATACATGGCCATCGCGACGAGCAGGCAAGCTTGCAAAATTCGGCTTTTGAACTGGCGGAACAGGATTGCTGCCAAAATCAGGCACAGGCCGGCTTCAAACAAACTAAACCACACGCCATAGTGGGCAGGATCATAGTAGGACACCGGCGACATGAATTTCGAGCGTGTCACTGGCCAAAAGCTCATATGGGCATCTTCACGGTGGCACAGAAAATCAATGGACGAATGCAACAGGGCAGAGCCAGAGAAGATTGATAGCAGCGTCCAGTTGTCAAAGGCGCGGACAGAGGTTGAAAGCTTGTCCCGCATGAAGAGGCCCAGAATGATGATCCCACCCCAGAACCAGAAGTTATGGCCAATGGCATTTGTGGTCTGCCACCAGTTTTGCCAATACATTTCGCCAAAGATTGTTTGGTCTGGTGTGCCACTGAGTTTCAGGACGATAACGATCAGGATCATGGGCAGGTCGGGTATCAAACCTCCGAGTGCGCCAGCCCAGGCTTTTGCGGAAACCCGGCGTCCAAACAGGACCGCTCCCATGATGACATGCGATTGTGTGTTCATTGACACAGATTGCGATGGGCCACAGTCATACGCAACGACTGTTTTCCCGGATAGGCGAAGCGGAGAGCCAATTCGAAGAGGGCTCATTGCATGATGTCGCTCGGACCCTGGCCAGGTCCAGGTGCAGGGTTTGGCGAACACAAACAATTCAGATGTTCATTTTTTTGGCTTTTTGTCGATCAGCACATCCTGTTGCCATTTGCTGGGTTTTTTATCGGTACGGTGAATGCAGCCCACCCAGCAGCATGGGCGTTTTTGACCTTCGAGAAGCTCTTCCAAGGTACGTTTGATGCGCCTTGAGCGGGTTTTTTCTTGCTTGGCATCCTCGACCCAACAGATAAACTCGTTCCGGCCTGTCGGCGTGAGGCTTTCCCACAAGCCGACTATGCTTTTTGTTTCGGTCAGCGCCCTCGCCAAGTCAGTGGGGACGTCATGGACAAGACCGCCTGATAGCGTGATAGTCATGCCCTCTACACTATCAAAACCGTCCTGTCTGTCAAACGTCCACGGTTTCGGTGGGGCTTGACTTGTGGGATTTCCGCGCCCAATTCCGCAGGCAAATTGACGGGTGAATTGGCTTGGGAATGAAACTGTTTGGTCCACAGGACAAGATTGACGAGGACTTGCGCGGCGCGGTCGTTGCCATTGGTAACTTTGACGGGCTGCATCGCGGGCATCAGGAGCTTCTGGCGCGTGCGCGTGCTGTTGCACAATCACGCAAGGTGCCCTTCGGTATTCTGACCTTCGAGCCGCACCCCCGCAGTTTTTTCAAGCCTGATGATCCGGTGTTTCGTCTCACACCCCCTGCCTTGAAAGTGCGACTGGCTGCGCATCTCGGTGCTGATTTTTTCTGCGCGCTTGATTTCAATGCTGAACTTGCGGCGATGGAGGCTGAGGCCTTTGTGCTGCGCTATCTCGTGCAGCAATTGGGTGTCGCGCATGTGGTGACTGGCTATGATTTTCACTTCGGCAAAGGTCGCAAGGGCAATCCTGATGTGCTGGTGAACATGGGTGCTGAAAACAATTTCGGTGTCACAGTTGTCGAACAAGTCACCGACGACAGCGGCAATGCGCCTTTTTCTTCAAGCTCGATCCGCAGTGCCTTGCGCCGGGGCCATGTCAAAGCTGCGTCCAATGAGCTGGGTTATGACTGGACGGTCATGGGTAAAGTCGTGCACGGTGACAAGCGCGGTCGCACAATCGGCTTTCCCACCGCCAACATCATTCTCGATCCCGGTGCCGAACCGTTCCGCGGCATCTATGCTGTGGATGTACGCGACGCCGCAGCGCCTTCGGGGACAAAGGCCTGGATGGGTGCTGCCTATTTCGGCGATCGCCCGACGTTCAACACCAACCGCACGTTTCTGGAAGTGTATTTGCTGGATCAGGATGTCGATCTTTATGGGCGCGTATTGATGGTGTCGTTTGTGGATGTTGTGCGCGGTGACAAAACGTTCAAAGGTGTGGACGAATTGGTGGTGCAGATGAAACTGGATTGTGATGAGGTGCGGCGGCTTTTGGGCGCGCGTGAGGCGCAGGCGTCGACGCGGTTGGCGAGATTGCAAAGCGAGGGCTTGCTTTAACGCGAAAGGAACCTCATCAGCCCTTCGGGCAGCTTCTTCAGAGGAGAAGCGACTTGGTGTGAAACCTCCCTA
>CAXTLE010000017.1:0-21867 GCA_964244855.1 uncultured Aestuariivirga sp.
GGGCCAGACCAACCAGCATCGTCAACAATATTGCCACGGGGATCGAAATCTGAGCCTGAACCAGAATACCGAAGCAAACACTTGTCAAAGCCAGTATCGAAGCAACAGAGAGATCTATTTCTCGCGCAATGATCAGTAAAACCATTGGCAGGATGAGCAGTGCCTTCTCAGCAGCACTTGCAGCCAATTGCGAAAGATTGAATGCAGTGTAAAAACTTGGAACTGCAAAGAAACCATAGGAGGTCGCAAGCAGCAGAAGTCCGGCAAGTAAGAGATTCCATGGATCAATGGCAACCGCGAGTTTTTTCATTTTACGCCCCCAAGTTTTTTAGGTGAAGAGGTACGGCGTGCGACCATTGCATCAATTGTGATCGCAGCAAGAATAACCAGACCATACACGCCTTGCAGCCAAAGCGGATCGACGCGTACCAGCGTCAGACCGTTACGGATGACAAGAAGTGTCAAAGCGCCGAATACGATTCCCAGGACTGTTCCAGCACCACCGCGGATGGCAACGCCACCCACCACAGCTGCTGCAATGACGCTCAGCTCATAACCATAGGCGACTCGCGCATCGATGGTTGCGTAACGCGAGGCCCACAACGCTCCCGTAAACCCTGCTAGTGTGCCAGCAATCGTGAAGGCAAGCAGGACACGTTTTGAGGCGGGAATGCCAATCAGCGCAGCGCCACCGGGATTTGAGCCAATCGCAAAGATCTCACGGCCAATCCTCGTTCGCTGGAGAAGCCATGCACTGATAACAATGATCAAAAGAGCAATCAATATGACGTAGGGAATTCCAAACAGCTGTGCTCCCGTCATGTCGAGCCAGCTCTGCGGCACCTTGTCCGCGCTGATTTGCCGTCCATTGGCCCACAGGCTGGTCAAGCCGCGAAAAATTGACAGTGTACCAAGCGTGACAACAATCGAAGGAACTTTTCCAAACGTGACGACCAGACCATTGATAAAACCACAAGCTGTTCCAATTGCGCAGGCGCACAAAACGCCAGCAGCGATTCCCATGCTTGGATCATTGGCCATCAAAGTGGCTGCCCCGTAGGCAGCAAGACCAATGACTGAAGCCACTGAAAGATCAATATTGCGCGTGAGTAGCACTAACATTTGCGCGAGAGCCACGACACACAGCAGGGCGGCATCCATTGCGACGGTCGTCATATTTGCGGCGCTGAAAATGCGAGGATTTATGAACGCCACAGGGATGACAACGACAAGCATGGCCGCCAGAAGACCCATTTCACGCTTAGCCAGGAAATTCAGAATGCCGTGGGTTTTTGCATCAGTTTCATGAGAATCGAAGTTTTGCCGGGGTTGCTCAGCATTTTGGATGGTAGAATCCACGAGCTGCAAATGATTGCTGCCAGATTCGGCGTCGGTTGCGGCGCGAATAACTTTTTCTTGCGTTGCTTCACCTTTCTTGAACTCGGCTGTCTTGAGGCCTTCGCGAAGTACGACGATCCTGTCGCACATACCCAGCAGTTCCGGCATTTCCGACGAGATTAATATGATAGCCATTCCTGAACGCGCGAGATCGGCAATCATGGCATGGACTTCAGCCTTTGCCTGCACGTCGATGCCTTGAGTAGGTTCATCTAGAATGAGCACCCTTGGCTTTGTCGCCAGCCATTTTGCAAGCACAATCTTTTGCTGGTTACCGCCTGAAAGTGTGCCGATTCCTTGATCATAGCTACTGAACTTGAGCTCCAATCGATCAAGGTGACTTTCAACTAAACCCAAAACCTTTTGTCTGCTGAAGATGCCGTAGTCCGTTGCCTGGTCCAAGACGGTCAGCGCACTGTTCTCGACAATGGAGAATTCGCCCACAAGGCTCTGGCCAAGGCGATCCTCAGACACATATGCAATGCCTGCTTCCATCGCATCTTTTGGTGTTTGGAAATGAACGGGCTTTCCATCAATCTGGATGGAACCTGCAGTTGGTTGCGTGATTCCAAATAGGGTTCGTGCGATTTCCGTACGGCCACTGCCGACAAGGCCACCAATCCCCAGAATCTCCCCAGCATGAACATGCAAATCAATATTGGCAAACTTGTCAGCGCCGCTGAGCCCCTGTGTTTCCAGGATAAGGTTGCCGATCTTTGCGTTGCTCTTTGGATAAAGAGAACTGAGCTCTCGCCCCACCATCAAGCGAATGGCGCGTTCGCGGGGGAGATTTGCAACATCTTCCAGTCCAACAAGCGCTCCATCTCTCAAAATGGCAATGCGGTCTGAAATTGCAAAAATCTCATCCATGCGGTGGCCAACAAACATGATGGCAACGCCCTGAGCTTTAAGATTGTCAACAACGGAGAAAAGGCGTTTGACTTCGCGCTGAGAAAGAGCTGCCGTGGGCTCATCCATGATGAGTACGCGCGCTTTAAGCGAAAGCGCGCGCGCTATCTCCACAAGTTGCTGCTCAGAGGTGCGCAGCGGCGCAAGTTTCTGCGTCGGATCAATGTTAAGTCCAATCGATGCCAACAGGCTCTTGGCTTCACGATGCATGGTCGCAGTATCAATGCCGCCTGACTTCGTCATGGGCATGTGCCCCATGAAAACATTTTCAGCGATTGAAAGATCAGGAAACAGTCCGGGATGCTGGTGCATCACGGCGATGCCGGCATTTTGGGAATCTGATGGCGAACTAAAGGTGACGGACTTGCCATCAATCGTGACTGAACCAAGCGTTGGCCAATACACACCAGCCATGAGTTTCACACAGGTGCTCTTCCCAGCCCCGTTTTCCCCCAGCAAGGCCAACACCTCTCCTGCGCGAAGTTCAAAACTCGCGTCCCGCAGAGCGACTGTGCCGCCAAATGCCTTGGTGGCTCCACTCAAGCCGACCACAGCGCGCGAAACCGATAGTGGCGTTGTATGAGGTGCCGAAGCCGCGTCCATTTTGAAATTCCTCCAGGTCCCGGCACTTTTTCTTGATCAACTCCGCGGTGCCACGCAGGCTGTCTTGTTTAATTAAAGTAAAATGCTATAATAATTAAGAGGTGTCAAGTGCGAATCAATTTGCCCGGAATGCACATGATGTCGCTCTCAGAAATCCCCGTGGAATTGGTTCTTGGTTTCACCAGAAGTAAATGACCGTGTAACCAGGTGACCGGAAAAATATAAGTAAAACGAAAACTTTGGCTTTGATAAACAAGCATCGTAGGGTTCAGGAGAGGCAGTAATGACCAAGCAGATACTTTTAGCAGGTGAAACGTTCGTAGTAACCCAGTCTGTCGCTATTGGTTACGAGAACATCACGTCGAGCTTCCGAGCAAATGGTGCCATCCACCTACTGGATGCACTGCACGACACTGCATATCAAATCACCCAGATTGCCTCCGAGCAGTGCGAAACCGAGTTTCCGCGCGATGCCAAACATCTGGAGCAATTCTCGGCGGTTGTTCTTTCCGACATTGGGGCGTTGTCTATGCTGTTCACACCGGAGAGCAGGGCTGGAAAAGTCTCGGTCAATCGATTGGCAATGCTTCATGATTGGGTCAAAGATGGCGGAAGCTTGATGATGGCTGGCGGATACAACAGTTTCCAAGGCATGAGCGCTACGGCACGCTACCATCAAACACCAATTGAAGACTGTTTGCCTGTAACGTGCCTGGCCAGCAGTGATGGGTTGGAAGCGCCCGAAGGACTGATACCTCAACAGAAAAAACAACATCCAATTCTCAAAGGATTGCGACCGAATCTGCCTCCAGTGCTTGGGATGAATAGAGTGCTAGCAAAGCCGGATCCAGATTGCGAAGTCATTCTTGATGTGCCCTATCGCGGCACTTTAAACCCATTGCTAGTAGTGAGAGATTTCGGAAAAGGACGAACTCTTGCTTGGATGACCGACATAGGACCCCATTGGATGTCGCAAGATTTCATTCAAAGCTCTGACTACAAAGTCTTGATGCGCAATATGATGGCGTGGCTTTGCCGCGATATATGAACCTATTTCAACCTAACGAACGGATCATCATAGGCTTTTTCTCTATCGCTTTCTTTGTAAGAACGCTGCTGTCGGGGGAGAACAGCGAATAGATCGGCAGAATTCCAGCGCCCATGGCGCTCGCTTGCGGTCCGGAACTTCCGCAGACGATCTCTGGTGCCATCACTCCCATCGGGATAAGTTCAGCAAAGCGATTTTGAATCAGGGAAACTGTTTCCTGCAACATGGCCCGTGGCAAAAGTCCGTCGATTACAACTGCCTCAATATCAATGATCGAGATCGTGGCAATTATGGCCTGTGCAAGAGCGTCGGCGCAATCTTCCTGCCACTCCGCAACGAATTGCTTCGCCTCGGGAGGTAAGGGCTCGAGTTCGCGCACGCGCTTGATCGCAACACCATTCTTGTTGAGATGGTTAACAAGACCGTAGATTGAAGCTCTGCGCAACAGAAGCTCAGTATTTCCCAAAGGACGGGCGACCGAAGACAGCCGCGAAGGTGTGACAGGCAAAGGCCCGTAGGCGGCAGTGTTTCCATTCGGACCGGTTTGAAGCACGCCATCCAAAATCAACCCTCCGCCGATCATGGAGTTGATCGAAAGATACACGAAATCCCGGTAGCGAGTGCCAGCGCCAAAGATAAGTTCCGCTGCGGCGGCAGCTGACGCATCATTTTCAACAACCAATTCAAGCGAGCCAGCCTCGCTAAAGAAGTTGGTGAGATCAACTTCTCGCCACTTTGCACTGGTTTCCGCCGCGACGCCGAGTTCCTGCTCCCATCCACCAAGAAAGTACGGCGCAGATATCCCAAGTCCAAAAAGCCGACTTGCATTTTTCCCAAGCATGTTTCTCATGCGAGAAATGAACCCATTGCCAATGCGCTTTACGGCTTCGGGCATCGGAAAATCATACTCATGTGACTCAGCGCCTCGCGCTTTACCTGTGAAGTCAATTAACACTGCATCCAAAGTACGTCGGCCAATGTGAAGTCCGATTGAATAGGCTCCATCTGCTGCAAGACCATACATGACCGAAGGCTGTCCCTTCTGGCCAAACCTTTTGCCTCTGTGCTCCACATATCCGGCATTGACGAGCGCATCGACAATGCCCGCGACCGCAGGAGGGGTAAGGTGTGCAATACGGGCTACGTCTGCCTTTGAGGCCTGGCCCATTCGCCTGATCGCATCCAAAACGACACGTTCATTGTAGTGGCGGACCTGAGCAGAATTGCTTCCTTTGCCTGTTAGATTGGTTCCGCTTATCGTCATTGCCGCCCAACTTTAGTCCCATGACATGTTTTGTGAGGGCAAAAAACATTCTCACTCCGCCATCACTCTGGCCTATGATGGCATAAACATCAACAGCATTACAGGTTCAGTTTTACTTATTCCCCGATTTCTTCGCAGCAAAGGGCTAATAACCCTATTTGAGGTGGTTGCATCTGTGAGCTATTGGCCAAAGTTCAAAGTCGCAATGCGTTTGGACCAATTTGCGAGCGACTGCATCAATTGCAATTCATTTCAAAGCAATGGCTGGTGGGAAACGGGCTGTTTTGCAGGGCCCTGAGCGCTTGTGCCTTCGGCTCTTGCATTCCTGGTTCGGGTAATCCGCAAGGTAGCCCTTGTTACGGCGTACCCTCTTGAATCCGAGACAGACCCGCTGGCTGTGGCTCTTGCATACAATAAATTGCTCAATAACGAAATCTTACTCTAGATTCGGTAACAAAATTCATTTAGTAAATTGCTTTAATAAACAGGCAAAAGGACTGGTGATGGAATTGCCGAACTCTCAGCTCGCCAACGCGATCCGCGCCCTTTCGATGGACGCGGTGCAAAAGGCCAATTCCGGTCACCCCGGCGCGCCAATGGGCCTGGCGGATGTTGCAACGGTGCTGTTTTCAAAGTTCCTGAAATTCGATCCAGCAGCCCCGCATTGGCCAGATCGTGATCGTTTTATCCTCTCGGCTGGCCACGCTTCGATGCTGCTTTACAGCTTGCTGCATCTGACGGGTTATAAGGATATGACCATCGAGCAGATCAAGAATTTCCGCCAATATGGCTCAATCACCGCGGGCCACCCTGAATATGGCCATGCCACAGGCATTGAAACCACCACCGGCCCCTTGGGCCAAGGCATTTCCAACGCCGTTGGTTTTGCGCTGGCGGAACGCCATCTGAACGCCAAATTCGGCGATGACGTTGTGAATCACAAAATCTATGTGATCTGCGGCGATGGTTGTTTGATGGAAGGCATCAGCCAAGAAGCGATTGGCCTTGCTGGGCATCTGAAACTCTCGAACCTGATTGTGATCTGGGATGATAACAACATCACCATTGATGGACGTGTTTCCATGTCGGACTCGACCGATCAAGTGAAACGCTTCGAAGCTTCGGGCTGGAAAACCATCAGTTGTGATGGCCTCAACCATGCCGATGTCGAACGCGCACTCAACGAAGCGCAAAATTCTGACCGCCCAGTGATGATCGCCGCCAAGACGATCATCGGCTTTGGCTCACCCAACAAGAAAGATTCATATCAAGCCCATGGCTCACCTTTAGGTGATGCTGAAATCGCCTTGGTCCGCAAAGAGCTGGGCTGGGATGCGCCACCCTTCATGATACCTGCAGATATTTTAAGCGCATGGCGCGCTGTTGGCGCACGCGGTGCCGAAGTTCGGAAAGCTTGGGAGAGCCGTTTGGCATCTTCAACCAACAAAGCCGAATTCAATCGTGTGATGAGCGGCGCTCTGCCCGCCAATTTCAATGCCGTGATCCAAGATTATAAAAAAGCCTTGGCCAAAGCCCCTCCAACCATCGCCACACGCAACGCTTCACAAAATGCTTTAGACGTGATCAACCCTGCCGTGCCTGAAACAATCGGCGGCTCTGCTGATCTCACAGGTTCGAACAACACCAAATCCAAAGACCTAAAAGTGTGCAGCGCTGCTGATTACTCTGGCCGCTATATGCATTGGGGCATCCGCGAACATGGCATGGCCGCCGCCATGAACGGCATGGCACTGCATGGTGGTGTGATCCCCTATGGTGGCGCATTCTTCTGTTTTACCGATTATTGCAGGCCTTCAATCCGCCTTGCAGCCCTCATGGGCATCCGCAGCATTTTCGTGATGACGCATGATTCAATTGGCCTTGGCGAAGACGGCCCAACACATCAACCGGTAGAACACATGGCCGCCATGCGCGTCATCCCCAATCTGGTCACACTGCGCCCTTGCGATGCTGTGGAAGCCGCTGAATGCTGGCAGCTGGCGTTGGAAGCCCAAAAGCACCCCACAGTGTTGGTGCTGTCACGCCAAAAAATGCGCCCTGCGCGGTTGACCTATTCTGCAAAAAACCTCTGCGCATTGGGTGCCTATGAAGTGCAACCTTCTGCGAAAAAATCCAAGGCCGTGATCTTCGCTTCTGGCTCCGAAGTTGAAATTGCAATGGATGCAAAATTAGCCCTCGACAAAAAAGGCATCCCTACCCGCGTGGTCTCGGTGCCATCGATGGAACTCTTCGAGCGCCAATCAAAAGCCTATAAAGCAGGCCTGCTGGGCAACGAAAAAATCCGCGTCGCCATCGAAGCTGGCGTCAAAACCGGCTGGGAAAAATTCATCGGCGACAATGGACACTTCATCGGGATGACTGGCTTTGGCGCAAGCGCGCCTGCAGAGGTGTTGTATGAGAAATTTGGAATTACGGCAAAAGCTGCGGTGAAAGCAGCCATGAAATAAATCGTAAATTATGTTAGCGTTTTTTTGAAGAGGGTCGTTTAGTGAGTGCAATGGCCATACATATTCAGTGCTTGTTTCTACACCTCGACAATGAGGTTCAGTTTGATTGGTAACTTTGAAAAGAAAATTGGGAAACGCGGGAAATCGAAGGCAATTGTGTGAAAATCTCGTGCTCCAGCTTCTCAGGTTCTAAATCTGAGACGCTCGGATTGTCTGAAGTACCGCGCTGGCTTTGCGGTTGAGGAAGTGACGTCTCAAATTTGTAAAATTTGCCCGCAACTTCTTTCTTCATCATTGTTGATTGTCGGCGTGTGCTGTCATTGCGATACCTAACTCACGATCACAGCCATCTATCAGAATTGAGACGTCGACTTCGCTCGCGTTTCCAGCGACCACTCTCTGAATTCATCGATGTGATAGAATAGGCGTCCGCCATGTTTGCGAAAGCTCGGACCTGTGCCCATCCAGCACATTTTGTCCAGTGTGCGCTTTCTGAGCCGTAGAAAGTCCGTGGGTTCCGTGACATTCAGAAATGGATTCTGGTCTGATTGTTCCATGAATTTTCTCCTTTTATTATTGTGACA
This sequence comes from uncultured Aestuariivirga sp., assembly GCA_964244855.1. GTDB lineage: Bacteria > Pseudomonadota > Alphaproteobacteria > Rhizobiales > Aestuariivirgaceae > Aestuariivirga. The sequence goes on from CAXTLE010000017.1 coordinate 8,275, forward strand.
GATGCGTCACAGGGAGAATTTGGCCATTAGGCAGCAGAACATTTCCCGCACGTTAACGGAACTGCACGTGAACGAATTCTGAGGCCATACTTCGCACAAGCACTTTTCTGACAGTGCAAAATAGTCCGTAACCATTTCAAATCATTGGCGCACCCGACAGGATTCGAACCTGTGACCTTTGGCTTCGGAGGCCAACACTCTATCCAGCTGAGCTACGGGTGCTGAACGGATGTCTATAGCCAAGTCATTCTCTCACCGCAACCACTCCCGGTTAACACTTTGGCAACCACTTCAGCAGATAGCACCCCGCGCTGAAAGGGAATGGCGTCGGCTTTGCGCTAATTCGACTATGCGGTGAATTTGTGCCGTTACAACACAGGTGCATCATGACGGATGTTGCAACACCTACACAGCGTATTGACTGGGTGGATTATGCCAAAGGGATTTGCATCGTCCTCGTGGTCATGATGCATTCGACGCTGGGCGTGGAAAAGGCCATTGGCCAAAATGGCATGCTCAGTCACTTCATTGAGTGGGCGCGGCCATTTCGCATGCCGGACTTCTTTCTGATTTCGGGTCTGTTTTTGGCTCGGCGCATCAACACGCCTTGGCGCAGTTATCTCGACACCAAAGTTGTGCATTTCGCCTATTTCTACATTCTCTGGATGACAATTCAATTCGGCTTTAAAGGACCTGGCCTTGTGGCGGAACAGGGGTTCAGTGCTGCACTCGGTCAATATGGGTTGGGATTCATTGATCCTTTTGGCACCTTGTGGTTCATCTATCTGCTCGCCATATTTTTTGTGGTGACAAAGGCTACGAAGGCCGTGCCTCCATTTATGATTTTCTTTCTGGCCGCACTTCTGGAAATTCTTCCCGTTCACACGGGCTGGCTGGTGCTGGATGAGTTTGCCGGGCGTTATGTGTATTTCTTTGCTGGCTATTGGCTGGCGCCCTTGGTGTTTCGTTCAACGGAACAATTGTGGGCGCGCAATATATTTGCAGTCATGGCAATGCTATATATTTGGTCGACAGGTCACTCCTTCGCCATGATTTCCGGGGCCTCTGCCTTGCCTGGAATGGGACTGGTGCTGGGCTTTGCGGGCTGTGCTGCGGTTGTTACCACGGCGGTGCTACTGGCGCGGTCCGGCTGGGTGGAGTGGCTCCGTTACTTGGGCGCAAATTCCATTGTGGTCTATCTCGCATTTTTCCTGTTCATGGCGTCCACGCGAAGCCTGGGCCTGAAGCTGATACCAAACATCAACGTCGATGTTCTGGCCGCCTTGTGCACCTTGGCTGGGGTTGTGGGGCCGATATTGCTGTTCTGGGCAATTCGCCAAACCCCGCTATCGCTGCTGTTCAAGCGGCCGCACTGGGCCAGGCTCAAAGCATTGGAAACTGCCGACAAGCGCAGCTACACTGTCGGTCATGACATCATCCTCCCAAAGCAGCCTCAAACCCGGTGACCATCTCTATCTGATTGATGGTTCCGGATATATTTTCCGCGCCTATCACGCCCTGCCGCCGCTGACGCGGAAATCTGACGGATTGCCCGTTGGCGCCGTGCAAGGCTTTTGCAACATGTTGTGGAAGCTGCTGACGGATACTTCTGCCGCCACCAAGCCCACGCATTTGGCGGTGATCTTTGATCACTCGTCGAAAACCTTCCGTAATGATTTTTATCCCGAATACAAGGCGCATCGGCCCGAACCACCAGCTGATCTTCGCCCGCAGTTTTCGCTGATCCGGCAAGCGACAAAGGCCTTCAATGTATCCTGCATCGAAATGCCGAATTTTGAAGCTGATGATTTGATCGCTACCTATACCAAACAGGCGGTGGCAGCAGGGGCCACGGTGCGCATCGTTACGTCAGACAAGGACCTGATGCAATTGGTGCAGCCGGGCGTGGTGTTGTTTGACACCATGAAGGACAAGGAAATCTCTGATCCCGAAGTACTGGAAAAATTCGGTGTGACGCCGGACAAGGTTGTCGATGTGCAGGCCTTGGCGGGTGACAGTGTGGACAATGTGCCGGGTGTGCCGGGCATTGGCTTGAAGACCGGGGCAGAGCTTATCAACACCTATGGCAACCTGGAAGTCTTGCTGGAACGGGCAGGCGAGATCAAACAAAACAAGCGCCGCGAAAATCTCATCGCCTTTGCCGAACAGGCGCGAATCTCAAAACGTCTCGTCACGCTTGATCAGGATGTTCCGAATGTCGAACCCATGGGCGCGTTTGCGGTGGACGTGCCACGGGCCAGCGACATCATCGGGTTTTTGAAGGCATTGGAGTTTACAAGTTTCACGCGAAAAATCGCGGCAGTGCTGGGCGCTGATACCGATGCGATTGAGCCTGTGCCGATTGAGATCAAGTTCTGGCCGCCAGCAGACTTGCCCTCTCCCCTCGCGGGAGAGGGTGGCGCGCCAGCGCCGGGAGAGGGAGGTGCGCCTTCACGTCCATCATCCCCGGCGGCGCCAGATCTTCTCCCGCAAGAGGAGAAGGCAAGCGCAGACATGGAAGCACACCTCCGCGCCATACCTGTCACTCACGCCGACTACGAAACCATTACCTCGCTCGACGTACTCAACCATTGGGTCGCCAATGCCAAAGATCAGGGCTTCGTCGCCGTCGATACTGAAACCGATTCCCTCGATGCCATGCAGGCCAATATCGTTGGCGTGTCGCTGGCACTGGCACCAGGCAAGGCCTGTTACATTCCACTGGCGCATCAAGGCCAGGGCGATGGGCTTTTTGGATCGGGATTGGTTGAAGGGCAAATCAATCGTGACGCAGCGCTAGACGCACTGAAGCCATTGCTCGCTGATGCATCAGTTCTGAAAATCGGTCAGAACCTCAAATACGACATGTTGCTGTTGAAGCGCTACGGCATCACAGTAACACCGCTCGATGATACCATGTTACTGTCCTACGTGTTTGAATCAGGCGATGTTGGCCACGGCATGGATGAGCTGTCGCAACGCCATCTCGGCCACAAACCGATTGCCTTCAAGGATGTCGCAGGCACGGGCAAGTCCTCTGTCACCTTTGACCGTGTGCCGATTGAACGCGCCACCCATTATGCAGCCGAAGACGCCGACATTACGCTGCGCCTGTGGATGTTGTTCAAACAAAAACTGCTGAAAGCCCGCAAGGTTACGGTTTACGAAACGCTTGAACGACCACTGGTGCCCGTGCTGGTGCAAATGGAATCGGAAGGCATTCTGGTGGATCGTGGCGTGCTCGCGCGATTGTCCCATGAATTTGCAACAGCGCAAGCCCTGATCGAAACCGACATTCACAAACTTGCGGGCACGACTTTCAATATTGGTTCGCCGAAGCAATTGGGTGATATTCTGTTCGGCCAAATGGGTTTGCAAGGCGGGCGCAAAACCGCAACGGGTGCATGGTCCACTGACTCTGACACGCTGGAAGATGTGGCGGCACAAGGTGTGCCCATGGCAAAACGCGTTCTGGAATGGCGGCAACTGGCAAAGTTGCGCTCAACATATACCGATGCGTTGCAAACCTACATCAACCCGAACACAGGTCGCGTGCACACGTCCTATTCAATGGCCTCCACATCGACAGGCCGTTTGTCTTCAACTGATCCTAACCTGCAAAACATTCCCGTGCGCACCGAAGAAGGCCGCCGCATTCGCACCGCCTTTGTCGCAGCACCCGGCCATAAACTGGTGAGTGCGGACTATTCGCAAATCGAACTCCGCGTTTTGGCCCATGTCGCCGATATTCCACAGCTCAAAAAGGCTTTTGCAGAAGGCCTCGATATCCATGCCATGACGGCATCTGAGATGTTTGGTGTGCCGATTGCGGGTATGGACTCATCCGTGCGTCGTCGTGCCAAGGCCATCAACTTCGGAATTATTTACGGCATCTCGGCTTTCGGCCTGGCGAACCAGCTGTCAATTTCACGAGAAGAAGCCGGCGACTATATCCGTACCTATTTCAAGCGTTTCCCCGGTATCAAAACCTACATGGATGACACCAGGAAATTCGCCCACACCCATGCCTATGTCGAAACCATCTTCGGCCGTCGCATGCACTTGCCGCGCATCCATTCATCGAACCCCTCCGAACGTGCCTTCCTCGAACGCGCGGCAATCAATGCACCGATACAAGGTTCCGCTGCCGACATTATCCGCCGTGCCATGGTGCGCATGTTGCCGGAACTGAAGCAGGCAGGACTAAGTGCGCGCATGCTGTTGCAGGTGCATGATGAATTGATTTTCGAAGTGCCGGATGCGGAAGTCGAGGCGACTTTGCCAATTGTTCAACGTGTAATGGTCGATGCGCCAATGCCCGCTATAAAGCTGACGGTGCCGTTGCAGGTTGATGCACGTGCCGCCTTGAACTGGGACGAAGCCCATTGAGCTCAGGTGGTAATCGCGAGTCCCGCCACACCTGCAACAATGGTCATGACGCCGAACCACTGCAACATCGTGACCTTTTCCTTCAGCACCGCCATCGCCAAGAGCACTGAGGTCGCACTGGACGCACTGATGGCCATGGAGCCCAGTTCCCGGTTGGGAAAATAGGTGGCGGCATTGATGGCCGTTTCCGCCGTCGCATCAAACGCGGCCATCGCAAAGATTCCAAGCCAGGCTGTTTTGGTGATGGGTGCGTTAGGCTGTTTTTGCCACACCATGAGAAGCAACAAAACGCCAGCCGCTGGAAAACGAGAGATCAGCGTTGTCTCGAATGCCCCAAGGCTGGTCGCGGCCTTTTGACCAATCACCGCCGTAGCGGCATAACCAATCGACGACACTGCAGATGCAACAAGTACCAAGGGTAATTTGCCCGGCAGCACATCCGAATGCCCTTCACCTTCATGTTCAGAACGTGCAACGACCATGACGCCAATCAGGATCAGTACCATGCACAGCCATTGCAAGGCGCTTGGTTGCAAGCCGTTGACCAAGCCCCAAAGCACGATCAACGCGGGGTAGCCGCCAACAATGGGCCCGACGATGGAAACCGGGGCCAGCGTCAGCGCCAGAAAAAGCCCTGCTGCTGCCATGGCATAGACAACGCCCATGGCCAGCGCCAAGCCAATTGCGCCAAGTGAGGCGTCTGACAGTGCGCCACGCCATAAAACCGGCAACAGCAATACGGCACCCGCCAGCATCACCCAAAACGCCATGCGAAATGGTCCGAGCGACACCGCAAAGTGGCGCGCCATCAGATCATGGGACGACCAACAAAGAGCGGCAACGAGACCAAGCAAAAGGGCAATCATGCAGCATCCCTAGCAGAGCCACAGGTTTGGCCAATGACGTTTTTTTGTCGGACCAGGGCGGGCATGCGACGTATTGGCGTTCAAGCTGTGTTAGCCTCGCCTCATGTTCCTCTCAGTCTTCGACCTTTACAAAATCGGAATCGGCCCTTCAAGCTCCCATACGGTTGGCCCCATGGTGGCAGCACGGCACTTTTTGGCGGGGCTTACGCAGACATCTGGCCGCATCCGAGTCAGCCTCCACGGCTCACTGGCTTTCACGGGAAAAGGCCATGGCACAGACCGCGCCATTGTCTTGGGCCTCGCAGGTCAATCGCCATCCGAAATCGATCCGGCAGCAATAGAAACCATTCTCGCGCGCATGGCGGAAACCCGTAAAAGCGGAGCCTTTGATTTTGATCCCGCAGTCGATGTGATATTTGATTTTGGCCCCGCCTTGAAAGGCCACGCCAATGGCATGGTATTCCGCCTGGAAGACGAAGGCGGTTCCTGGCTCGCGTCCGAAACCTACTTCTCCATCGGCGGTGGCTTTGTGCAAACAGCTGCGGAGCGTGAAGCACCACAGGACGATAGACAGGGCACAGTGCAACAATCCGTCCCTTACCCCTTTCGCAATGCAGTTGAAATGTTGGCCATGGGAAAAACCTCAGGCTTGAGTGTCACTGCAATGAAACGCGCCAATGAAGCCATCGTTTACGGCGACAAACTCGATGCAAAACTCGATCACGTCTGGTCCGTCATGGACGCCTGCATGCAGCGCGGCTTGGTCACCACAGGTATTTTACCGGGAGGCCTGAAAGTCAAGCGCCGGGCCGCTGATGTGTTCGCCAAGCTGCATCTGGAAGCAGGCAGCAACACGCTGCAACCGCACCGCGTCATGGATTATCTCTCGGTCTATGCCATGGCAGTCAACGAAGAAAACGCAGCAGGCGGCAAAGTTGTGACAGCCCCCACCAATGGCGCCGCGGGCGTGGTGCCCGCAGTGATGCGCTACTATCTCGACCATTGCGTCAACGCCAATCAGGACGGTGTCAGAACCTTCCTCTTGGCCTCAGCTGCCATCGGCGGCATCATCAAACACAATGCCTCGATTTCAGGTGCCGAAGTCGGTTGCCAGGGTGAAGTCGGTTCTGCCTCGGCCATGGCCGCCGCTGGCCTCTGCGCCGCATTGGGTGGCAGCAACGAGCAAATTGAAAACGCCGCCGAAATCGCCCTCGAACATCACCTCGGCATGACCTGCGATCCTGTGGGCGGCCTCGTGCAAGTGCCTTGCATCGAGCGCAACGCATTCGGTGCAGTGAAAGCTGTCACTGCGGCGTCACTCGCATTGCGCGGCGACGGCACACATCTCGTCCCCCTCGACACATGCATCGAAACCATGCGCCAAACCGGCGTCGACATGAGCGACCGCTACAAGGAAACCTCAACGGGCGGTTTGGCAGTCAACGTCGTGGAGTGCTGATTTCAATAAAAAAGGAACTTTGACTGTGCTTCGGCGTTTCCGACTCGGGAACTGATCTGAAACCAGGAGATACCTATGTTAAAATCGACTTTCATTGCAGCAGGCGCATTCGCCATGCTGCTCACCGCACAAGTTGCCCCAACGCAGGCAGCAAGCCGCGCCTATTGTGAAGATTACGCAACTCAGGTCGCTTACCGCAGCGGTGGAAATTCAGGTGATGTGCTTGCCGGTACTGCCGGTGGTGCAATTGCAGGTGGCGCTCTAGGTGCCATCCTCGGCAAGGGCAAAGGCAAGAATATCGGGAAAGGCGCCCTGATAGGCGGCGTTGCCGGTACTGTTCTCGGAGCCGCAAACCAGCGCGATGGCTACATTGATCGTCGCGCCTATAACCGCGCCTACAATGACTGCCGCAAGGAAGGCACGCGCGTTCAATATCGCTCGAACCGCAACCGCAACAGTGACGTGCAATATTGTATCGACCGTTACCGTTCATACAATGTCGACACAGGTCAATATCTCACAAATTCAGGCCGCTATCGCGACTGCCCATAAATATTTTACGGGGCGGCTCAAATCTTAAGCCGCCCCGTTCACGTCATCAAATGACGCAACAAGCCCATAGTAGAAGCATCAAGCCCGTCCGGCTTTTGCTTTCCTTCAACGATTGGCTGTAACCCTGTCGCCAATTCCTTGCCCAATTCCACACCCCATTGATCAAACGCATTGATGCCCCAGATCGCAGCTTCAACGAACACGCGATGTTCATAGAGCGCAATCAACCGACCAAGTGTAAATGGATCAAGTTTCTTATAAGCGAGTGTAAGCGTAGGCCGATTGCCTGCGAACACTTTATGAGGAGCAAGACGCTTTGCTTCTTCCTTCGATTTGCCAGACGCCAGCAATTGCACCGTCGCTTCCTTCAACGTGCGACCCTTCATCAGCGCCTGCGATTGTGCCAGACAATTCGCCACCAGCAAATCATGATGCACGCGCATGTCTTTTTCATGTGGCTTAGCCGCAATCAAAAACTCAACGGGGATCACCGTAGTGCCCTGATGCAACAATTGGAAAAACGCATGTTGGCCATTGGTGCCGGGCTCTCCCCAAACAACCGGCCCCGTATCATCCTTCACCACATCGCCTTTTGCAGTCACGCGCTTACCATTCGATTCCATATCAAGCTGCTGCAGATATGCAGGCAAGCGCAACAAGCGCTGGTCGTAGGGAATGACGGCACGTGACGGCAGACCACAAGCATTGCGGTGCCACACACCAAGCAGTCCCATTAACATCGGCAGATTCTGCATCGGCTTGGCCCTGGCAAAATGCACATCCATGGCATGTGCGCCTTTCAGCATCTCGATGAAATTATGCGGACCAATCGCAATCATCACGGAAAGCCCAATGGCCGACCACAACGAGTAACGCCCGCCAACCCAATCCCAAAAACCAAAAATGCGATTTTCAGCAATGCCAAAGGCCTTTACCTTGTCTATGGCAGTAGAGATGGCAGCAAAATGTTCACCAACTTTGTCTTCACCCACGGCAGACGCAATCCACGCACGAGCGGTTTTCGCGTTGGTCATGGTTTCAATTGTCGTGAAGGTTTTTGACGCGACGAGGAACAGCGTGGTTTCAGCCTTCAATGTTTTCAACGTATCGGCGATATGTGCACCATCCACATTCGACACAAAATGCATTCGCGGCCCGTCATGGTAAGGTGCCAATGCCAAAGTTGCCATGGCTGGCCCCAAGTCAGAGCCACCAATACCAATATTCACCACATCGGTAATTTTGCTTTTGCGAATATCCGTCGCAAAGCGCGCCATGGCCTCGATCACGTCATGCACGTCGTGCACGACGTTGTGGCCGTTGAGCATGACGATTTCCGACTTGGGTCGCCGCAGCGCCGTGTGCAACACAGCGCGTCCTTCCGTCGTGTTGATCACATCACCGCGCATCATGGCGTGGCACTTGCCTTCTACATCTGCAGCCTTGGCAAGTGCGCTCAATAACTGCATGGTTTTTTTGGTGACAAGGCATTTCGAATAGTCGAGAAGCAAATCATCGAGCGTTGCTGAAAATTCCGTGAAGCGGTCGCCCTTGGCAAAGGCTTTGCGCATGTCGGGTAACCCGGCTTTGGCGTGGGCTTTAAGTTCCTTGAGAACAGTGCGCGTGGCTGGGGTCATGGCGTTGTCAAACTTTCCAAATTACTGAACTAAAAACTATCTTAAACGACGCGGCGCCACTGCAACAGCAGTCAGCGGATCTTCCGGCCATGAATGCTTGGGATATCTCCCCCGCATATCTTTTCGCACATCAGGATAGCCCTGAACCCAGAATGTTTCCAGTGATTGCGTTACCGCCACCGGTTTCATGCCGGGGGACAACATGACAATTTTCAACCGCGCCCGTCCGTCCGCCACCTGCGGCGCAGTAGTAAGCCCGAACATTTCCTGTAATCGAACGCTCAGCACAGGGTCACCATCAACGTCATAGTCGATGCGGTAACTGCCTCCACCCGGTACCACCATGCGCTGCGGCGCCAGCTTGTCGATGCGCCGTAACAACTCGCCCGGCACCAAACTCTGCAGGATGTGCAACAGGTCCAACCGCGCCAAATCCGCCTTTCGCATCATACCCTCGAGATAGGGCAATAACCAGATTTCCGAATTCGCCAATAGCGCCGCGTCTTCAAGATCTGGAAAACCCATATCCGGCATAACCCGTGCCAAAAATTTCACCCGCGCCTGAAACCCCCGCGCTGCTTCATTCCACGGCAGGGCAGAAATGCCCATGAGCCGCACACCCTCCAGCATCGCTGCTGCAGTGAGCGATGGATCAATCTGTTGCGCAGGCTTTTCCTGCAAAACAATAGCGCCCAGTTTTCGAGTCAATCCGGCTTTCACCGCGTTGGCTTTTACATCCCAAGACACCCCTTCGCTTTCAGTGATCAAATCTGCGAAATGTGTTTCGATTTCACGGTCAGTCAACACAGCAGCAAGTCGCGCCTTGCCGTCACCGGCTGCACCATCCAACGTGGCGACAACAATCCAGTCCGACTTGTTGAGATTGTCATGCTCCGGCAAAACCGCCCCACCACCGCCCGACAATTGAAACCGCGCCCCGCGCTTGCGCCCGATGCGATCAGGGTAAGCCAGCGCCACCAACACACCATGCGACACGTCCGCCGTATCATCCTTGAGTGAGGCCTGATCGCGGATTTGTCTGACAGTCTGTTTCCACCGCTCCTTCGCTGGCCCCCGCAACATCATCAACCGTTGCTCCACATCAATCGAAGCGTCCCGCGCAGCACCATCACGTTCCGAAAGAAGCGCTGCAATCTCAGCCGCCGAATGCCCGGCCCCCTTTGCCTTTCCCGCCACCACCATATGGGCAAGTCTGGGATGCAAAGGCAGTTCCGCCATGGCCCGACCGTGGGCTGAAATCGCATTGGACACATCAAGTGCCGCAAGACGTTTCAACAAATCCTGCGCTTGGCCAAAGGCCGCTCTCGGTGGCAGCTCAAACCACGGCAACCCATCAAGCGCAGTCACCCCCCAGCGGGCCATCTCCAATACCAATCCGGATAAATCTGCCGAACGAATCTCTGGTTCATCATGCGCCGCAAGCGCCCGGGTTTCTGCTTCGGGCCACAAGCGATAACATCGTCCCGGACCCAACCGCCCGGCGCGGCCCTTCCGCTGTTCCGCAGAGGCTTGTGACACACGAACCGTTTCAAGCGACGTCATCCCCGCCGCCGGATCAAAGCGAGGGCTCCGCTTCAGCCCCGTATCAATCACCGCCTCAACGCCATCAATTGTGAGAGAGGTTTCAGCAATGGTCGTAGCCAATACAATCTTGCGCCGCCCCTGCGGAGAAGCCCGTATCGCCTCATCTTGTGCCTGCAAAGCCATGGCACCATAAAGCGGGCGCACATCTATGTTATCAGCAAGGTCCGCCCGAAGCAGTGTTTCCTCAACACGTCGAATTTCGCCTTCCCCTGGCAGGAATACCAGAACACTGCCCTTCACATCCGTCAGCGCCTGGCGAATGGCCATTACCGTATCATCCGCCAATGTAAATCGCGAGGCTTTCTCAAGATGCACCACATCGACAGGAAACATCCGGCCCTTTGTCGAAATCACCGGTCCCGACTCCAAATGTGTTGACAGCTTTTCACTATCCAGCGTCGCCGACATCACCATGATTTTCAAATCATCGCGAAGCCCCCGCTGCACATCCAGCGAAAGCGCCAAACCCAAATCCCCATCGAGAGAGCGTTCATGAAATTCATCAAAAATCAAAAGACCCACATCCGACAATTCCGGATCGTTCTGTAGCCGCCGCGTCAGAATGCCTTCGGTCACAACTTCAATCCGTGTACGGACAGAGACCCTACGCTCCATTCGAACAATGTACCCCACCGTCTCACCCACAGCTTCACCCAAACCGTCCGCCATGCGCTTCGCAGCCGCCCGCGCCGCAAGCCGTCGAGGTTCCAGCATGACAATGCGACGACCCTTGAGCCAGGCTTCATCCAACAAAGCCAAAGGTACCCGTGTGGTTTTACCGGCACCAGGCTCAGCCACCAGCACGGCGCATGATCTCAGCGCCAAGGCAGCCTTCAAGTCGGGGATGACAAGATCAACCGGAAATTCCATGGCCACCGCCATGCGATCACTCAGACCTCTTTGGCCCAAGGCGGATTGGCACCGGGGCGCGACACTGTGACCGCCGCACATTTCATGGCAAATTCCGCCGCATGCATCAGCTGGGTCGCTTCAATCGAGGCCATGGCTTTTTTGTTGAGCAAAGCATTGCGGTGCAAATAGGTGAGGAAACCCGCCGTGAAAGTATCGCCAGCACCAACAGTATCAGCCACTTTCACTTTTGGCGCAGCCAGCGACATCGAATGCAGTTTGGTGAACACTTCAACCCCTTCGCCACCGCGGGTGATGGCCACGATTTTCACGCCCAACTTGAGCCAGACCTTGGCCACCTTCGCAAATTCCTGCTTGCCCGTCATATAGGCCACGTCTTCATCGGAAATTTTTACAATGTCCGCTTTGGCAATCAAACGCTTCAAGCGCGCCAGATGCTTCTTCTTGTCCTTGATCACTGTAGGGCGAATGTTGGGGTCCAGTGAAATGACATGCGACTTCGAAGCCTTCTTCAACAGCGTCTCATAGGTGCCGCCTGATGGTTCAGGGATCAGCGAAATCGAACCGAAATGCAAAGCCGCAATCGACTTCGGCAATTTCGGAATATCACGCTTCGCCAGCATGCGGCCCGCCGAGCCTTCGTCGATAAAGGAATAGCGCGCATGGCCATCAGTGAGTTTCACCAAAGCCAGAGTGGTGTGCAAATCTTTCCTGAGAATATATTTCGTCGATACGCCAGCGTCTTTCAAACCCTCAGTCAAACTGTCGCCAAAAAAGTCAGTGGAGATGCCTGCAAAAAACCCTGTGGGTGTGCCCAAGCGGCCAAGTGCAATGGCCGTGTTGAAAACCGAACCGCCGTTAAACGGCTGGTACAAATCTGTGCCGTCAGCACCTTTGCGCGGCAACATGTCAATCAGCGCCTCGCCACAACATAAAATCATTTGAAAACTCCAGCCTCTTTGAAACAAATCATAGCTATGACCTCAGCGAATGGCAATAAATCACTGGGCCGGATTAATTGTAATTGTCGCATCGGCAGTGTAAACGGCCCCGCATGACAACACGCATCATTCCCGTCGATGACTTCGACCTCGTGATCTTCGGTGCCACCGGCGATCTTGCCCAACGTAAACTTTTGCCAGCGCTCTTCCACCGCGACGAGCAAGGCCAACTGCCAGATGGTGCCTGCATCATCGGCACCTCGCGCAAAGCCATGTCAAAGCAGGAGTTCCGTGACTTCGCCGCCAAGGCCATAGACAGCCACGCCAAGGCGATGAACTCAACCGCCGAAGTTATTGAACGCTTCCTGAACCGTCTCAGTTACTACGCCGCCGAAGCATCGAAAGACGATGGCTGGGTTGCCTTGGAACAGGAACTTTCAGACCGTAAAGACGTCGTCCGCGTGTTCTATCTTGCTGTCGGTCCTGACCTGTTTGGCGCAATTTGCGACCGCCTCGGCGAACATCACCTCGTCACACCAAAATCCCGTATTGTCGTTGAAAAGCCCTTGGGCAAAGACGGCGCATCAGCCGAAGCCACCAACAATTCCATCGGCAAAGTCTTCGCTGAAGAGTCGATCTATCGCATCGACCATTATCTCGGCAAAGAAACTGTCCAGAATTTGATGGCATTGCGCTTTGCCAATCTGCTGTTCGAACCCGTCTGGAATTCCGCCCACATCGACCACGTGCAAATCACCGTGTCAGAAACTTTGGGCGTCGAAGGCCGCGCTGGATATTATGATACATCGGGCGCACTTCGCGACATGGTGCAAAACCACATTCTGCAATTGCTCTGCCTCGTCGCCATGGAGCCGCCGTCATCAATGGACGCTGACTCCCTGCGCGATGAAAAACTGAAGGTGCTGAAAGCCCTGAAGCCCATCCCGCAGGAGAAGTTCGACCAACTTGTCGTGCGCGGGCAATACAAGGCGGGTGCATCTGAAACCGGCGCCGTGCCAGGCTACCTCGATGAACTCGGCAATCCTGACTCTACAACCGAAACCTTCGTGGCGCTGAAAGCCGAAATCGGTTCGTGGCGCTGGAATGGTGTGCCGTTTTATCTGCGCACCGGAAAGCGCCTGCCAGCCCGCCTCTCCGAAATTGTCGTCGAATTCAAAGCTGTGCCGCACTCCATGTTCGGAAAATCCGCAGGCGCCATTTCACCCAATCGTCTGGTCATCCGCTTGCAGCCGGACGAAGGCGTGAAACTCTGG
>CAXTLE010000018.1:0-21695 GCA_964244855.1 uncultured Aestuariivirga sp.
GGGCGGCGGCGATCCAGTTTGGTACGGGACAACATGGATTGGGCAAGACTCGTCATGAATGTGGCGCTCCTTGTGCCTTTTCAGCGTGCAAAGTCAATGCTAGGCCTAGAGGCAGATGGACAATGGAGCGAGCAACATGATGAAGCGCATGAGCCACATGGTGAAACTGAAGGCTGAGATTATCCCTGAATACAAGCGCATTCACGCCGCCGTTTGGCCGGAAATTCTCAAAGCCATTCACGATTCGAATATCCGGAACTATTCGATTTTTCTCAAGGAACCTGAAAATTGGCTGATTGCATATTGGGAATATGTGGGCAGCGATTTTGGGGCCGACATGGAAAAAATCAAACACGCGCCGCGCATGCAGGAATGGTGGGACATTACAGATCCAATGCAGATGCGTTTTGAAACGGCAAAGCCCGGCGAATGGTGGGCCAGCATGGAAGAGGTGTTCCATACTGACTTGTAACATCACCGCACCCGCGCGCCGCCGTCGGCGTTAAAGACATAGAGGTGGGCCTTGTCAAAGCTGATGCCGATCTTGTCGCCGCTGTTGGCGGTATAGTCTTTCGCAGATTTCACTGTCAGCATATCTCCGCCAAGTTTTGCGGTGACCAGTGTATGGTCGCCTATGAGTTCCGTTGTGTAGACCTCGGCTTTCAGGGCACCCTTGGCGGGGGTGGTGATGGCGCAGTCCTCGGGGCGCACACCCATGACTGCTTTGTCGATCTTGCCCTTCACGGGCACTGCAACCTTTTCGCCATTGGCCATGAAGTTGCTGCCGTCGAGCGCGCCCTTGACGATATTCATCGGAGGTGAGCCGATGAATTGGGCGACAAAGAGATTTGCCGGGTTGTTATAGATTTCCGCCGGTGTTGCCAGTTGCTGCAACACGCCTTTTTCCAGAATGGCCACACGGTGGGCCAGGGTCATGGCTTCGATCTGGTCATGCGTCACGTAGATGGTGGTGATGCCGAGGGACTGTTGCATGTGCTTGAGTTCGGCCCGCATGTGGCCACGCAATTTGGCATCAAGGTTGGACAGGGGTTCGTCCATCAGGAACACCGAAGGGCGGCGGATGATGGCGCGAGCCAAGGCGACGCGCTGTTTCTGGCCACCGGACAATTCGCGGGGGTAACGGTGCAGCAATTGATCGAGCTGCACCTGTGAAGCCGCTTCACGAATGGCCACGTCCATTTCGGCTGGATTAACCTTGCGGACTTTCAGCGGAAAGCCAATGTTTTCACCGACTGTCTTGTGCGGGTAAAGCGCGTAGGACTGGAACACCATGGAGATGTCCCGGTATTTCGGCAGTACATCGGTCACGTCACGCTCGCCGATTTTCACGCGGCCCGACGTTGCGGTTTCAAGACCTGAAAGAATGCGCAGGGCAGTGGTTTTGCCAGAGCCAGAGGCGCCGAGCAGCACGAGGAATTCACCCGGTTTGATGTCAATGTCAAAGTCTTCCAGCACCTTCACGGCACCGAAGGATTTGGCCACCTTGTTGAATGAGACGGGAACACCGGGTTTGCCGATTGCCATTGTTTAGCCCTTGACTGCGCCAAGCAGAACGCCCTTGGCAATGAAACGTTGCAGGATGATGGCCATGATGATCACAGGGATGATCATGACGAGAATGATGCCGCACATTTCCCACCACAGGATGCCACGCTCACCGGCATTTTTTGCGGCGATCATGATGGGCATGGTTTGCGCCTTGGAGGTGGAGAGGAAAACCGCAAAGAGATATTCGTTCCAGTTCAAAATCAGCGTAAGCAGGGTGACAGCCGCAAGGCCCGGCCGTGTGAGTGGCAACACAATATCCCAAAAAATACCGAAACGGGTCGAGCCATCAAGCTGGGCGGACTCTTCAAGTTCGATCGGCAGATTGGCGAAGAAATCATGCATCAACCAAACCACGATGGGCAGGTTGGCCACGGCGTAAACCAGAATGAGGGCCATGTGGGTGTCGATCATGCCGACGGCCTGGAACATCATATAAACGGGAATAATGACGACGACTGGTGGCAGAATGCGCTGCGAGATGATCCAGAACAGGATATCGCCATTGCCAAGTGTACCCTTGAAGTGCTTGCCAAAAGCACGGGCCAAAAGAAAAAAGAGAGCAAGTGCGACCGTGGCGGAAACCAGCCAATGCACACCCGCATAAGATGTTGCGAGAATGGATGCCAACGCCAGCAACACAAACATGACGATGTTGCCGAACTTCGGCTTGTACTGAATGCGCGCCAAAGCGTAAGCCGCCATGCTGCCAATGACGATGCAGAGCGTGGTTGATCCAATGCTGACGACGAAGGAATTGGTATAGGCCAGATAGACCTTGCAAATCTGAGGTTCCATGTAACCGACAGTGGTGACGGGAGACAGCAGGAAGGCGAAGCTGTTGTAAACATAGAGCCAGAGCTGGGTTCCAATCGCGGTAAGATCGCAGTTGGGTTCAGTCATGAATTGTTGACGCCAGCCTTCAAGCGTTGGCTGAAAATCCACGAAGGGAATATAATAGGGACCTTCGTTGACAATTTGACCGTTCTTGAACGCCGTGATCACGACCCAATAGAGCGGGAACATGACGAAGGCAGACCAGAAGGCGAGGAATGTATAAGCAACAATTTTGGCAACGGGTGACATTTTGCCAACCGCAGGCGGCTCAAACAGCCGCTCCATGACGCTGCGCTGACCCTTCTCGAATTTGTAGGATGTGTCGGTCATGCGTGGGCTTTCCGCAGCTGCTTCAGCACAACATAATTGAAAAAGGACGAACAGATCACAACCGTCATGATCAACAGGAGATAGGCAATTGCTGCTGATTGGCCATAATCATTGGCGCGCCAGATGAAGAAGGAATGCAGCGACATGGATTCGGTGGCAATGCCAGGTCCACCCGATGTCATGATGTTTGGCAAATCGACGATTTTAAAGGCCTCGATCATGCGAATGAGAATGACAGTTGCAGCCACCGGCACGATTTGTGGCCAAGTGATTTCGCGGAAAATCTGAACACTGGAGGCACCATCAACCTGGGCTGCTTCCACATGGTCTTTCGCCACATTCTCCAGTGCAGCCAACATGCAAATGAAAATGAAGGGTATCCATTGCCAGCTGTCGCCTAACACCACAAACCAGCGCGCCGCCCAAGCGCTGGTTGACCAAGCCCAGTCGTGCAGACCGATGAAGTTCCAGAAAGGTTCGAAGGGACCTTTGGTGATGTCGAGGATCATTTTGAAGGCATAGCCTACCCCCAAGGGCGTGATCATCAGGGGAATGAAGAAAATGACCCGAAAGAAATTTTTGCCGGCGATTGGTTGCGAGCACAGAAACGCGAGTGCCGTGCCGATGACAAACTGGATGCTACAACCGACGACAACATAGAACAGCGTGGTGAGGAGCGTGCCCCATTGATTACCTGACAAAAGCGTGAAGCCGAGCAGCAGGGCAATGAACACGGCGGCCGAAGCCGAGATCAAACGACCAATCATGCCAACCCAGCTTGCCCCGTTTTTCAGTGAGCGCCACAGCCACCACAAGGCCGTGGCACTAACGACAAGGCTCAAAATCCAGCCCAACACGCTCATGGTTTCGATGCGGCCCAGGAAGTGAACCTGCTCGTTGCCAGCAAATTGTTTGGCGAAGTTCTGCAAGCCGACAAAACGGAATTTCAATCCGTCGGGCGAGAATTTGACGCGGCTGAGGGCGAAAACGATCGAGTAAAATGTCGGGAAAATTGCAAAGATCAGTATCAGGGAAACGGCTGGCGCAATAAAAAAGGTGCGGGCATGGCGGTCAAACCATTCGCTCCATGATTCCTTATAAATTGCTGCCTCGTTTGCCACGTTTGCCCCAATCAACAGTGCCGACGGTTAGTCGGTGTTGTACAGAAAAAGCAAGGCCGGAGAAAGTTCTCCGGCCTTGCTGTGGTGTCAGATGTTACTTGATGCCGAGAGCCAAGGCCTGTGCCTTGATCTGGGCGTCACGGCCTTGATCTTCCGTGATTTCTTCCCAGCCAGCTTCAATGTTCTTCAAGGCTTCATCAACCGTGATTTCGTTCGCGAGATAGCGGGCGAGTTCGCGGTCGAGCACAACGCTTGAGTAAGCGGCGGCACCTGGTACCTTGAAGTCCGACGCCATGTTCGGGTTATTCAAGGCGCTGTTGATGGCACCCAGGTAATTTTCGGCCACTTCCTTCGAGAAACCTGCCTTGACCCACAGATCCGTGCTGGTCAATTGTGACAGACGATAAGGGTTGAAGCCAGTTTTGCCAATCGTCACGTCGACGTTGGATTGGGCGGCCTGATTTACGTAGGACAAGAAGGCATAAGCAGCGTCCTTCTTCTTTTGATCGATCTTGGCATTGATTGCACCAGCCCATCCACCGAAAGCGGCGAACGGAGCATAGTTGATACCGTCAACCGAATAAGGTGAATTTTCCTTGGTTACGGGCACAAGTTTGCCGGTTGCGCGGTCAAGCACTTCCTTGGTGCCCAGTGCGGGAATGGCATAGAGCTTGTTGACGATTGCCTTGGCATCTTCTTCAATCGACATCGGGCCTGGATCGCCCCATTCGATAATCAAACCGCATTGGCCCGTCTTGAACAGGCCGCGGGTGTCACCGATGTCCATGTTCAGTTCTTCGGCTGGACCATATTTGCCGGTTTCCTTGTACAACTCAAATGCCTTTTTCCAGGCTTCGTTGTTGATCATCGGCTTCATGGTGGCGTTGTCGAAATGGAAGCCTTGCGAAGTGCCCATGGTTTGCACAAACGACGCAGCCACAGTTTGAATGGCGAAGTAAGACTGGGCATTGCGCTTCTTGAAGATGCAAGAGCCGTAGTCTGGCTTTCCGTCGCCATTCATGTCCTTGCCATGAATGGCCTTGGCCACGGCCAGATAATCATCCCATGTCTTGGGTGGTTGCAGACCTGCTGCATCCAGCACGTCCTTGCGATAGTAGACCATCTGGAAGTCACCATCGACCATCAGAAGCTTGGTCTTGCCGCCGATTTTCTGGCCGAATTCGCGGAAGTATGGAGCGATATCAGCGGTGTCAATTTTGGTGTCTTTTGCCAAGTAGGGATCGAGATCTTCGAGAAGGCCAGCAGCGTCGAGTTCCACACCCCAGCCCGCAGCAAATACGCCAACGTCAATGGAGTTCGTTCCCGTTGTAAAGTCCGTCTGGATCTTCGGGAAAATTTCGGCGAATGGCACTTCGTTGACAACGATCTTGGCGCCTGTGGCGGCTTCGAATTCCTTGCCACGCTCAGCCAGCTTTCCGGCAATCACGTAGCCTGGGCGCGTGAGAATGTTAACGGTTACGCCGTCATATTCACCAGCAGAGGCGGTGGCAGCTATACCGCACAGGGCAGTACCGGCGGCCAGTGCGCCGATCATATATTTCTTCATTGGTAGTCCTCCCGTTTCGTTTTTTATCCGGCGGTCCTGCTGTAACAGCGCGGTTGACCGAATTCTGTTCGTGGCATTCGTATTGCCAACTGTTATATCAATCTTGCCCAGTTTCGACTGGGTGGCAAGAGCAAATATGTGATTGCTATGTGAGAACGTGAAATTTCAAATCGGGGAAAGAATTGCCCATGAAACAGGCAGATGCAATTGCAACCACTTTAGCCGCTTTGGAGAGCGGCACATTTGCTGGTCGGGTCTGGCGCGAGGGCGTTGGGCCTGCCGTCGTTGCGCTCCGTGAGGGGCGGGTTGTTGATGTTACGTCCAAGCGTCTGCCGACCATGCGTGACTTGTGTGAAGCTGATAACGTTGTAACCATGTTGGCGGAAGCGCCCGGCGACGATTTGTGTTCAGTTGGAGACTTGCTGGCAGGTGCTTACCGAGGTGCGCGGGTGTTGGCGCCGATTGATTTGCAGGCGGTGAAAGCCGCTGGTGTCACGTTTGCCTCGTCGATGCTGGAGCGGGTCATTGAGGAGAAGGCGCGGGGGGATGCGTCTGTGGCTGATGCGATTCGCGCTGATATTACGCGGTTGATCGGCGATGACCTGTCGAAACTGGTGCCGGGCTCTGCCGAGGCGATGGCGCTGAAGCAATCGCTGATCGAGAAGAAGAGCTGGTCGCAGTATCTTGAAGTTGGCATTGGGCCGGATGCCGAGATTTTCACGAAAGCGCAGGTGATGAGTGCAGTGGGCTTTGGGGCGGATGTGGGGATTCATCCCGTGTCGTCGTGGAATAATCCGGAACCGGAGGCAGTGATTGTTTCTGATTCACGCGGGCGACTGGTGGGTGCCACACTTGGCAATGACGTGAATTTGCGGGATGTCGAGGGACGGTCGGCTTTGCTGTTGTCGAAGGCCAAGGACAACAATGCGTCCTGTGCGCTGGGGCCTTTCATCCGGTTTTTTGATGACAGTTTTTCGATTGAAGATGTGAAGTCGATGGATATCACGCTCGAGGTTGAGCATGAGGATGGCTTTCATTTGAAGGGAGCCAGCAACATGCGGAAAATCAGCCGCAGTCCTGAGTCACTTGCTGCTGCGACGTTGAATAAACATCATCAGTACCCGGATGGTTTTGTGTTGTTCTGTGGAACGGTGTTTGCACCGACGCAGGACCGGGATGCGAAGGGGCAGGGGTTTACGCATAAATATGGAGATGCCGTGAGTGTGGCCAATCCGTTGTTGGGAGTTTTGTTTAATGTGGTGCGTTCGACGGATCAGTGTGCCCGCTGGGAGTTTGGAGTGTCGCACTTGATGCGGAATTTGGCGGGGCGGAGGTTGTTGTGATTCGGGCCCTCATCCGCCTCACGCGTGCCGCGCGATCCACCTTCACCCGCTCGCGGGAGGGGAGACGCGTAGCGTCGGGCAGGGCCTGAGTTATGCGTAGCGAAACACAAACACGATCCACACAATCGACAGCGCCACTGCGCCCCACAGTGGTGTTCCAATCAAGCCGAGCCACGCCAGAAAGATAAAACACGTGCCCACATGCGACATGAACAGGCGGTCGCCGCGTGTGGTGTCCAGTGTGAAGATGCCTTTCCGCGGATTGCCTCCAGGGGACCGGTATTCCCACAGACCCATCACGGCAATGGAGCCGAAGATGTAGAGGAAGAAGGCAATGGTGACGCGGTTCCAGGCCATCCAGCTTCCCAATGGCTGTTGCCACCATTCGGCTGAGAACATTGTGAGCTGATCCATGTGAACCTCTTAGACGCGGCCCAGGGCGAAGCCCTTGGCGATGTAATTGCGAACGAAATATATGACGATGGCGCCGGGGATCAATGTAAGTGAACCAGCCGCAGCGAGAAGGCCCAGTTCATAGCCCGAGGCGCTGGCGGTTTTCGTCATGACGGCGGCAATGGGTTTGGCGGCAACAGATGTCAGGTTCTTTGCCAGCAGCAATTCGACCCATGAGAACATGAAACAGAAGAAGCAGGCAACGCCAATACCTGCTGCAATGGTGGGGATAAAAATCCGGAAGAAAAAATGCGGAAAGGAATAACCATCAACAAAAGCCGTCTCGTCCAGTTCTTTCGGAACACCACCCATGAAACCTTCCAGAATCCACACGGCCAAGGGCACGTTGAAGAGGGTGTGCGAAAGAGCCACGGCCCATGGTGTGTCGAACAATCCGACTGCCGAGTAGAGTTGAAAGAACGGCAAAACGAAAACAGCTGGAGGTGCCATGCGGTTTGACAGCAACCAGAAGAACAAATGCTTGTCGCCGAGGAAGCGATAGCGCGAGAACGCATAGGCTGCTGGCAGGGCCGCTGACACGGAGAGCACCGTGTTGATCAACACATAGGTGATGGAGTTGATGTAGCCGTTGTACCAAGTGGGGTCGGTGAGGATTTTGCGATAACTGTCCAATGTGAAATTATGGGGATAGAGAGAGAATCCGCCAAGAATTTCATTGGTGGTTTTAAAGCTCATGTTGAGCAGCCAATAAATCGGCAGCATCAGGAAGATGATGTAAAACAACGGTACAAAGCGGCTGCGTGATTTGGCTGGAGTCATCATTTCAGTTTTCCTCGTTCTTCATCATCAGCGTGTAGAAAAGCCAGGAAACGAGGAGGATGATCAAGAAATAAATCAGCGAGAAGGCAGCGGCCGGCCCCAGATCAAACTGGCCAATCGCGGTCTTGACCAGATCAATCGACAGGAATGTTGTGGAATTGCCCGGGCCACCGCCTGTCATGACTTGTGCTTCGGTATAGATCATGAATGAATCCATGAAGCGCAGCAGTACGGCGATGGTGAGAACATGTTTGAGTTTTGGCAACTGGATGTAGCGGAATATGGCAAGCCGCTTCGCGCCATCCACTTTTGCGGCCTGATAATAGGCATCGGGAATTGACACCAGGCCAGCGTAGCACAGCAACACCACCAATGAAGTCCAGTGCCAGATATCCATCAGCACAATTGTGAACCACGCGGCGACCGGCTGGCGGGTATAGTTATAGTTGATGCCAAGCGAATTGATGGTTTTGCCAAGCAGCCCAATGTCTGGCAGAGCCATGATGTTCCACATGGAGCCAACGACATTCCACGGAATAAGCAAGGGCAGCGACATGAGGACGAGGCACACCGACACCCATGGCCCTTTACGCGGCATGGTCAAGGCAATGGCCAGGCCCAGGGGAATTTCTATGGCTAGAACTATGGCGGAGAACATTATGTTGCGCAGCAAGGCCGAGAGGAATCGTTCGGAATGCATCACTTCCTGGAACCAATGTGATCCCGCCCATGTGAACACGTTGTCGCCAAAGGTTTCCTGCACCGAATAGTTCACAACCGTCATCAAGGGGATGAGCGCGTTGAAGGCCACCATCAGGAAAACCGGAAGGACAAGGAACCAGGCTTTCTGGTTGACAGTTTTGCGGCTCATCGCGCCTGCCCCACAAGCCAATCATTGGCGTAAATCTGTGTATGGCTTTTGTCGAAGGCGAGTTTCACTTTTCCTGTGGGTACGGATTCATGTTCGGGCACGAGCAGTTTGATCCTGTTGCCGGAGGCGTGGGTTTCCACGATGCGGAAGCGGCCAGCGTCCAGGACTTTCACAACCTCGGCATCAATACCCTTTTTGGCAAAGCTCACAAATTCCGGGCGCACTCCAATTTCCAGTTTGCCTTCGGGCATTTTTGCTTTTTCGTTATCTGCGCCCACGGCTTCTCCGCCAAACATGGCTTTCCCGCCTTTCACTTCACAAGGTAAAATATTCATGCCGGGGGAGCCAATGAAATGGCCGACAAATGTGTGGTGGGGTTTTTCGAAAAGTTCCACCGGTGTTCCCTGCTGTACAATTTCACCATTGTTCATCAGCACCACCTGATCGGCAAACGTCAGCGCTTCGGTTTGGTCATGGGTGACATAGATCATGGTGCGTTTCGTGCGCTGGTGCAGTTCTTTCAATTTGGAGCGGAGTTGCCACTTCAAATGTGGATCAATCACGGTCAGCGGTTCATCAAACATGATGGCACTGACATCAGACCGCACGAGACCACGACCCAATGAGATTTTCTGTTTTCCATCGGCGGTGAGACCAGAAGCACGATTGCGCAAGGTGGCCGTCAGATCCAGCATTTCCGCGATTTCCTTGACGCGCGGATCAATCTCGGCTTCTGGCACGCCGCGATTGCGCAAGGGAAAAGCGAGATTATCGTAAACCGTCATGGTATCGTAGATTACCGGGAACTGAAACACCTGGGCGATGTTGCGTTGTTCGGGTGTGGCTCTCGTTACGTCCTTGCCATCAAAGGTCATTTTGCCTTCTGTCGGAAAGAGAAGACCTGAGATGAGATTGAGCAAAGTCGTCTTGCCACATCCGGAAGGGCCGAGAAGTGCGTAAGCTCCACCATCTTGCCAGTCGATTGAGAGTTTTTTCAGCACGTAGTCCTCAGCGCGCCCAGGGTTTGGGAACGGGAGATAAGAGTGGCGGAGATTTTCAATCGAGATTTTAGCCATTACGACACCAATCTCCCATGCTCGTCAAAAAACAAACTCTGGTCCAGATCAACAAACAATTCAGCGGTTGAGCCAATCGGCATGGCATGGATCCCATGTGATTGGCTAATCCAGGTTTGATCATTGACCCTCGCGTGGATCACGCTTTCGGAACCGGAGATTTCTGTGACAATGACTTTGGCTTTGAAGGTTCCAATTGTTTTGCCGTGCTTGAATGGCGCTATGTTGTGCGGGCGGATGCCGATGGTGTAATTGCCATCTCTCAAATTTTTCGCAGCAGCACCAGCATCCCATTTCTGACTGTCGAATATAAAGATGTTGGTTCCACGTTTTTCAATTTTTGCGATGTTCATCGGGGGCTCGGAGAACACTTGCGCTGTGCGTAAATCTTGCGGGCGACGATAGCTGGCGGAGGTTGGGCCGAACTGGGTGATGCGGCCTTCGTGCATGGTGGCGGTGTTGCCGCCGAAGAGCAAAGCTTCGCTGGGTTCAGTCGTTGCGTAGACCACGATGGCATCGCGATCGCTAAAAATTTTTGGAAGCTCATCGCGCAATTCTTCGCGCAGCTTGTAATCCAGGTTGGCGAGTGGTTCGTCCAGCAATATCAGATCACTGTCTTTTACCAATGCCCTTGCAATGGCAGTGCGTTGCTGTTGTCCGCCTGAGAGCTCCGATGGCTTGCGTTTCAACATGGGGCCGAGGCGCAGGAGTTCTGCTGCCTTGCCAACGCGTCGTTCAATTTCTGCCGCATTCATGCCAGCCACACGCAAGGGAGAGGCGATATTGTCGTAAACATTGTAGTTCGGGTAATTGATGAACTGCTGATAGACCATCGACACGTTGCGCTTTTGCACGGAAGTCTTGGTCACATCAGTCCCGCGAAAAAAGATATTCCCCGATGTTGGCTTTTGAATGCCGGCCATCAATTGCATCAAGGTGGTTTTGCCTGCGAGTGTTGTCCCGAGCAGAACGTTAAAGCTGCGCGGCTCCAACATCAGAGATGTGTCATAAATATGTGTGTCAGCGCCAACGCGCATCACTATATTTTTAAGTTCGAGAGACATTCATTCTAACCTCAAACCATCGGGGTGTGCATTGTGCACACCCCGCGGTTTAGACTTGGGAGGAGACTGGTTTATTGTTCGGTGGTCCAGCGCTTGATGAGGTCGTCATAAGCAATGGTTTCACCCTTTGGCTTTTCATTATCAAGTTTGGCCCAAGGTGCATGGTCGTTGCTCAACCAGGCAGATGCGTCCTTCGGCTCGTTCAAACGTGGGCCACAATCATGGTAGGTGTGGTTGGCTTTGTCTGCCGCTTCCATACGTCCCATTACGGTGTCCATTTGTTCAGCCAAGCGGTCCATGGCTTGTTGGGCCGTGAAAGCGCCTGAGTTGATGTCACCGATGTTTTCCCAGAACAGCTGGGCAAGCTTCGGATAGTCAGGAACGTTTACACCTGTTGGCGACCAGGCCACACGATCTTTAGAACGATAGAACTCAATCAGGCCGCCGAGAGATGGTGCACGATCCGTGAAGTGCTGGTGACGCACGGTCGAGTCGCGAATGAAGGTGAGACCCACATCGCTTTTCTTTACGTCCACAGTTTTAGAGTCGACGAACTGGGCGTAAAGCCAGGCTGCCTTGCGGGCAGGTACGGGTGTGGAGTTGAACAAGGTCCATGAACCCACGTCTTGATAGCCGCGCTGCGAGCCTTCTTTCCAGTAAGGACCATGTGGCGATGGAGCCATGCGCCACAGCGGTTTTCCAGCGTCATCAACCGTGTTGTTGCCGTCTTTCTTCGGTGCAACCATTGACGCTGTGAAGGCAGTGTACCAGAAAATCTGCTGGGCCACGTTGCCTGACGAAAGTGCAGGCAAGGATTGGTAGAAATCCATGTCAGCAGCTGATGGAGGAGCGTATTTGCGCAGCCATTCATCCCACTTCGTTACGGCATAAACCGCTGCTGGCGAGTTGGTGCCACCACCACGGGTGACAGAAGCGCCCGATGGGTTGCATGAATCTTTTTCCATGCGGATGCCCCATTCGTCAACAGGACGACCGTTGGGTTGGCCCACATCGGCTTCACCCGCCATGGAGAGCCAGGCATCAGTCATGCGCCAACCAAGATCAGGCGCGCGTTTGCCGTAATCCATATGGCCATAGATTTTGACGCCATCAATTTCCTTCACATCTTCTGAGAAGAATTGGGCGATATCTTCATAAGCCGACCAGTTGACAGGAACGCCAAGGTCATAGCCATATTTGGCTTTGAACTTTTCTTTCAGTTCAGGACGGGCAAACCAGTCAGCCCGGAACCAATAGAGGTTTGCGAATTGTTGGTCAGGCAGCTGCCAGAGTTTTCCGTCAGGGCCAGTTGTGAACTTCAGTCCCATGAAGTCAGGAAGATCAAGACCGGGGTTGGTGACATCCTTGCCTTCACCGGCCATCCAATCAGTCAGGTTGATGGCAGATTGCAGACGCGAATGGGTGCCGATCAAATCGGAATCATTGATGTAACCATCATAGAGGTTACGGTTGGTTTGCATCTGGGTTTGCACAGCCTGCACAACTTCGCCTTCACCCAGGATCTGGTGATTTACCTTGATGCCGGTGATTTCAAAGAAGGCTTTGGTCAGCACTTCTGATTCATATGAATGCGTTGGTATACCTTCGGAAAGCACGTTGATTTCCATGCCAGCGAAAGGCTTCGCAGCATCGATGAACCATTTCATTTCCTTCATTTGATCTTCTTTGGACAGAGTGGAGATATTGAACTCCGTGTCGATCCATTTCTGTGCAGCAGCTTCATCTGCGTAGCTGGGCGTTGCAAAAAGCGACAACGCCACTGCGGCCGGGGCCAACAGTTTCATCTTCATCTTGGTATCCTCCCTAAACAATCAACGCGCTGTTTTTTACGCGCTGGCGAAACTATCAAATGAAAATAAACGAACGTCAATAGGGAAAAATACGAAAGTTTCAGAATCTTTTTGATCTTCGTATTGTCAAAATCGAAAAAAAATGGAACATTGGAGCTTCGCTTGCTGGCTGTTTCTTTTCGGATCGGTTGTCGAAGCGCTTTGGATAACAGGTTTTCGAAAATGCTCGCCCTCTCGCCCCGCCAACAGCAAATCCTGACCATCGCCCGTAAAATTGGCAATGTTGGTGTAGATGATTTGTCGACGCACTTTGATGTGACGCCGCAAACGATTCGCAAAGACTTGAATGAACTGTGCGATGCACGTCATCTGACACGGACGCATGGTGGTGCCATGTTGTCATCGGGCGTTGAGAATGTAGCGTATGAAGCGCGGCGGGTGATTGCGTTCACCGAAAAACAAATGATTGGCAGACTTGCCGCCTCTCTCATCCCCAACAACTGTTCGCTGTTTATCAATATTGGAACAACGACGGAGGAAGTGGCGCGCTCACTCGTACATCACGAGGGGTTATTGGTGATCACCAACAACATTCATGTGGCGACGATTTTGGCTGCTGTGCCGAAGATTGAAGTCATTATCGTTGGTGGCATGGTGCGGAAGTCTGATGGTGGCATTGTGGGGGAGACTGCGATTGATACGATCAAGCAGTTCAAGGTTGATTATGCCGTGATGGGTGTTTCGGCGATTGATGAGGAAGGGGCTTTGCTGGATTTTGATTATCGCGAAGTGCGGGCTGCACAGGCTATCATCGGCAATTCGCGCCATGTTATTCTTGCCGCTGACAACATGAAATTTTCCCGCTCTGCCCCTGTGCGCATTGGCCATATGTCTGACATCGACACATTTGTGACAGACCGACCACCACCGGAGGCAGTGATAGAAGTATGCCGACACAAGGCAGTCCGGCTTGAAGTTGCAGGTGTGGGGCCAGAGGCCGAAGATGCGGAACAGATGTGATGGTCTATGATGTTTTTGTAGTTGGTGGTGGCGTCAATGGCTGCGGCATCGCGAGGGATGCTGCGGGGCGCGGGCTGTCGGTATTCTTGGCGGAGCAGAATGATCTGGCGTCGGGCACGTCGTCGGCTTCAACGAAATTGATACACGGTGGCTTGCGCTATCTTGAGCATTATGAATTTCGGCTGGTGCGTGAGGCTTTGATTGAGCGTGAAGTGTTGTTGCAAGCAGCGCCTCATATTATCTGGCCTTTGCGTTTTGTTTTACCACACCACAGCGGATTACGCCCGCGCTGGATGATCCGGCTCGGCTTGTTCATGTATGACCATCTGGGTGGCCGCAAGATTTTGCCACCAACGCGCAGTGTGGATTTGACCACGGATGAAACCGGCAAGCCGCTTAAGGATGAGTTTACGCGCGGCTATGAATATTCAGATTGCTGGGTGGAAGATGCGCGGCTTGTGGTGCTGAATGCGCGGGATGCCAAAGCAAAGGGTGCAGATATCCGTACACGGACGAAAGTTGTTTCTGCGCGGCGTGATGGCGCTGAGTGGACTGTTGATATTGAAAGTGGGGGCAAGTCTGAAACCATTCGCGCCAAGGCCTTGATCAACTCTGCCGGACCTTGGGTCAGCCAGGTTTTGGGGCAGGTGATTGGTCGCAATGATCCGGACAAAATCCGCATGGTCAAGGGCAGCCATCTGGTGGTGGACAAGCTCTATGACCATGACCGCTGCTATATTTTCCAGAATGCCGATGGACGGATTTGTTTTGCCATCCCCTATGAAACCAACTTCACCTTGATCGGCACAACCGATGAAGATCACAAGGGCGATCCCGGCAAACCAGAATGCAGTGATGCTGAAAAAGACTATATGTTGGATGCCGTCAGCGAGTATTTCAAAAAGCCGGTGACACGTGCGCAAGTGCGCTGGGCCTATTCCGGTATTCGACCACTTTATGATGATGGTGCATCGAAGGCGCAGGAGGCCACTCGCGATTATGTGTTGAAGTTGGATCGGCCTGACGGGCAAGCGCCTTTGCTTTCGGTATTCGGCGGCAAGATCACAACGGCGCGCAAATTGGCTGAATCAGTGATGGACGAGATCAAGCCGTTCTTTCCAGCAATGAAGGGTGAATGGACTGCAAAATCAACACTGCCCGGTGGTGCAATTGCGCATGATGCAGTTGAAACGAAGATTGCCGAATTGCAAAAGAAGTACTCGTTCCTCAAGCCACAGAATATCAGGCGATTGTTCAGGGCCTACGGCACTGAGGTTGAAATGATTTTGGGAGACGCGCAGTTTGCCGCCGATCTGGGTCAAACTTTTGGTCCGGTGACAGAGAAAGAGATTGCGCATTTGCGTGACAATGAATGGGTTGTGACGGCGGATGACTTGTTGTGGCGGCGTTCTAAGCTTGGACTGCACATGAAGCCGGAAGAGCAAGAGGCACTGAGGGTTTATTTGGAGGGTGCGGTGGACGTTGCTGCGCTGAAAAAGAAGAAGAAATGACTATCATGCTTTAAGACCGTCATTCCCGCGAACGCGGGAATCCAGACTTTCCACGAATATGCTGGTTGAAAGTCTGGATCCCCGCGTTCGCGAGGATGACGAGGTCGGGAAAATTGGAATAATGGAAACGACATGACCCCTTCATACATTCTCGCCATCGACCAAGGCACTACCTCTACCCGCGCCATTGTCTTCGATAAAAATCTGTCACCCAAAGGCTCCGGTCAAAAGGAATTCAAACAGTATTTTCCGAACTCCGGTTGGGTCGAACATGACGCTGAGGAAATCTGGAAGTCCGTTCTTGCAACATGCAAGGCCGCGCTTGCCAAGGCCAAGATAAAGCCAGACGCCATCGCGTCCATTGGCATTACCAATCAGCGCGAAACCGTCGTTGTCTGGGACCGGAAAACCGGAAAGCCCATTCACAAAGCCATCGTCTGGCAGGACCGGCGTACCTCCGACAAATGTGCCGAGATGAAAGCCGCAGGCTTTGAAGCGACTTTCACCGCCAAGACAGGTTTACTTCTCGACCCCTATTTCTCCGGCACAAAACTGGCGTGGTTGCTTGATCATGTCAAAGGTGCGCGTGCCAAGGCAGAGAACAGTGAGCTGGCATTCGGCACCATCGACTCCTTCTTGATCTGGCGACTGACGGGCGGGAAAGTGCACGCAACCGACGCCACCAATGCGTCACGCACTTTGCTTTACAATATTCATTCCGGTGAGTGGGATGCGGAGTTGCTCCGTATGTTGAATATTCCTGCGTCACTGCTGCCTGAGGTCAAGGATTGCGCCGCTGACTATGGCGTGACGGACAAGAAACTTCTGGGTGCCACCATCCCTATTGGTGGTGTGGCAGGTGACCAGCAAGCAGCGACCATCGGGCAGGCCTGTTTCGAGCCGGGCATGATGAAGTCGACTTATGGTACGGGTTGCTTCGCTTTGTTGAATACGGGCGAACGCGCCGTCACATCACACAATCGTTTACTGACCACCGTGGCTTATCAGCTCAATGGCAAACGCACCTATGCACTTGAGGGTGCCATCTTCATGGCGGGCGCTACAGTGCAGTGGCTGCGCGATGGTTTGAAGCTGGTGAAAAAGGCTTCGGAAACCGGGCCGCTGGCCAGAGCTGCCGATGACAAACAACAAATCTATCTCGTGCCCGCCTTTGTTGGCTTGGGCGCGCCCTATTGGAATGCTGAAGCACGTGGCGCGCTGTTCGGTTTGACCCGTGGCACCACCAACAAGGAAGTGGCCAAAGCCGCACTCGAAGCAGTGTGTTATCAGACCCGTGATCTGCTTGAAGCCATGAAGAAAGATTGGGGCAGTGCGGGTGACACGGTGCTGCGGGTGGATGGTGGGATGACGTCGTCGGATTGGACGATGCAGTGCTTGGCCGATATTCTGAACGCGCCCGTGGATCGGCCGAAAGTTCTTGAAACCACGGCAGTGGGTGCGGCCTATCTTGCTGGATTGCAAGCGGGTTTGTTGCCGCCGCCAGAAAAATTCGCTTTGACGTGGAAGCGTGACAAGCGTTTTGCCCCCAAGATGAAAGCGCAATTGCGTGAGGCAAAATACGAAGGCTGGAAAGATGCCGTCAGGAAGTTGTTGGCATGAGCTCTGAGTTTGAAGCGCTGCGAAAATTGTCGGCGCGTGTCGGGGCTGATCCGTTTTTGGTGCAGGCGGCTGGCGGCAATACGTCGATCAAGCAAGATGGCGTGATGTGGATCAAGGCGTCTGGTACTTGGCTGATGGATGCGTTGAAGAAAGACATTTTTGTGCCGCTGGATTTAGCTGCCTTGTCTCAGGCGCTGGCGGAAGACAACCCTGATTGTGAAAGCTGTTTCCCCTTTGTGCGGAAGGACTTGAATGCCTTGGGATTGCGGCCCTCCATCGAAACCTCCGTACACGGATTGATGCCACAGAGGGTTGTGGTGCATGTGCATTGCGTAAATACGATTTCACTCGCCATCCAGGAAAATGCTGAGAAGTTGTTTGCCGAAAAACTGTCCGGGTTCAACTGGTCCTTCATTCCCTATGCCCGCCCAGGATTGCAACTCGCCCGTGCCATTCGGGGCAATCTGAAACCCGGATCAAATGTGATGGTCCTGCAAAACCACGGTCTCGCTGTTGCGGCAGATAAGGTGGCGGAGGCGGAAGAATTGCTGGGGCAAGTTGTTCAGGCTGTGCAATGCCTGCAGCGGTTCTTCGCTTCACCTGAAATTGCAGCACTGGAATCAATGAGCAAGGGTACGGACTATGCTCCCGCCAAAGATCCGCTTGCCCACGCACCTGCATTGGATGACGCCATACTGCGACTTGGCTGTACCAATGTGTATTATCCGGATCATGTGGTGTTCCTGGGCACTGCCATTCCCACCGAACTTAAGTCCGGTGCGCCGGCGGTTGCTGTGCCGGGCAAGGGCGTATTGGTGCGCAAGGATGCGAAGCCTTCCATCGAACCCATGCTGCGCTGCCTCGGG
This sequence comes from uncultured Aestuariivirga sp., assembly GCA_964244855.1. Taxonomy (GTDB): domain Bacteria; phylum Pseudomonadota; class Alphaproteobacteria; order Rhizobiales; family Aestuariivirgaceae; genus Aestuariivirga. The sequence continues at coordinate 17,837 of CAXTLE010000018.1, forward strand.
GATGTGTTCAGTCGCCTCACACCGCAGGCGAAGTTGAAAGCCCTTACAGCCGCTGAAATTGACCAGTTGCTGAACTGGGACGCCGAGAAGTATCGTCAGACTTTGAAGCAGCCGTGAGACCTTATGACAAATCCCAATCCTGTTATCGCTGAAATCTTGCGTGGCACAACTGTGGAGAGCCAGCATCGCGGCGCCTATGCCATTGTGGACTCGGATGGTCACATGATACGTTCAGCAGGTAATATTCGCAAACCCGTGTTTCCGCGCTCCGCGGTAAAAGCGTTTCAGTGTGTGCCTGTAATCGGAAGTGGCGCTGCGGATCGCTTTGGAATGAGCGATGAAGAGATCGCCTTGTGTTGCGCCTCACATATCGGTGAAGTCGAACATGTGCGGGTGGCCTCGTCGATTTTGCGAAAAGCCGGGATTGACGAAGCTGCTTACGAATGCGGAATTCATTGGCCCGAACGGATGGATGATCGTGTGGCCTTGGTGAAAGCGGGTGAGGGACCGCGCGCCATTCACAACAATTGTTCCGGCAAGCATGCGGGCATGTTGGCGTTGGCGAAGCATCTGGGCGCGCCACTTTCGGGCTATGTGTTGAAGGATCATCCGGTGCAGCAAGCAATTGCGCAAACACTCGATACTTATTGCGATGTTGACACGGCCAACGCGCCTTGGGGTACCGATGGCTGTTCGGTTCCCACCTGGGCTATTCCGCTGGAAAATGCAGCACGGGGATTTGCAAAGCTGTTTGCGCCGGGTAATTCCGTTGGGGAACGCATCGCAAAAGCGGTGCAGGCAAATCCATTCATGGTGGCGGGCACGGGCAAGTTTGATACGCGCATCATGCAGGCGGTGCCCCGTCTGTTTATCAAGGTCGGTGCAGAGGGTGTTTATTGCGGAGCGATTCCGCATGCTTCGCTGGGCTTTGCACTGAAAATTGATGATGGCGCTTCACGTGGAGCGGAAGTTGCCATTGCGCGTGTTTTAAGTGAACTCGATTGTTGGACTGTGGCAGAGTCAGAAGCGATCACCGAATTCACACATTCGACAATGCGCAATTGGCGCAAACTGGAAGTGGGCGAGTCCCGCGCTAGCTTTTGACCATGTTGCCGGTGATGCTGGCTTGTTCCGGTACTTTGGCATTGGGGAGGCCCAAATCTGCGGTCACCGGGTTTTCATGATCCTTGCCAAAAATCGCACCTGTCGTTGCGCCGGAAATAATATTGTTGACGATGATGAAGGGACCAGGCCCCACGGCTGAGAAGACGATGCCGTTTGCACAGTCCTTTACAATATTTCCTGTGCAAGACAGGTTGCGGGCGAATTCACCCCAGCCCAAACCAATGCCGTAGTTTTCCGCGGCTTCGATGACGTTGTTCGCAATCACCGTATCAGCTTCCGCCGCAATACCGCCACCCAGCGAATTGCCGTGGGCGTCGGTGCCCTTGATGTTGCGCACCACGTTGCCAGTGCACTGCGCCAATCTGCCGCCCTTGTTGAAATTCGTAATGGCAATGCCATGAGCGGCAGTGTCGATCAGATTGTTTGCGACAACTGCACCGCTGAATTCAAACTCGACATAGAGCGCCACTTCGTTGCAGCGTGTGATACTGTTTCCTGTGATAATACAATCATCCGAAGATGCATTGCGAATGCCGGTGAAGGCGCAATCGGAAATCCGGTTGTTGCTGACGATGGCACCGTGTGAGGCATAGATGTTGATGCCATTGCCGTTGGGCCCGTCTTTGCCGTCTTCAGCGGCAATGCGGGACACAATGTTGTTGGTTACGATTGTAGGGTTGTCGCCCTTGTCATCGCGCCAGACTTGAATGCCGTTGTTGCCAATGTCCGTGACGGTGTTTCCTGAAATTTCCATACCGGTTGCGCCAATGCTCTGACACGCGACTTGTTGGTGAAAATGGAAACGATTGCCGACAATGCGTCCGCCACACGTGGCAATGCGGAGTGCGGCTTCGCCGCCGCCAAAATCACAGTCTTCAATGATCAGGCGTTCGACTGCTTCTGCGGTGATAAGATTGCCCTTGGTTCCTTTGGCACTGAAAGCAATGCCTTGAATGATGATTTGAGCGGCGGGAAGAATTGAGAATATTTTTCCATCAACAGGCGCGTAGAGTTTCGTGGCACCGGGAATGCCTTGGATGGTGACGTTTGCGTTGACTGATATGACTCCAACTTCAAACGTTCCGGCACCGAGCTGCACAACGCCACCCACTTTGGCGGCTTCAAAAATTGCAGCTTGCAGGGCAAGGGTCTGATCACCTTTGCCAGCTTTCAACGGTTCTGCTTGTGCCGATATATTCAAATAGGGCGCGGCGACGGCTGAAAGTAAAAGCGAACGGCGGTTCAGCATCGAGGATCCTTTTTCACCAATATCTTTCACTTTTAGTGAACTCGTGGCTTTTGTGCAAAACCCAAATGTGCATTTAACACAGCAAGCAACTCCTGTGCAGCTTCCGGAATAACGGTACCCGGTGGGAAAACTGCAGCCGCTCCCATTGCTTTCAACTTTGGAATGTCCTGTGTTGGTATCACGCCTCCGGCGACGACGAGAATATCAGCGTGGCCATTTCTCGCGAGGGCGGATTTAAGTTCAGGCACGTGAGTCAAGTGACCTGCAGCAAGTGACGATACGCCGACAATATGTACATTTTCTGCAATTGCCATTGCTGCAACTTCTTCCGGGGTGGCAAAGAGTTGACCGACTTTTACATCGAAGCCCAAATCCGAAAAAGCAGATGCGATGACTTTCTGGCCGCGGTCATGTCCGTCCTGCCCAATCTTGGCGACGAGTATTGAAGGAGCTCGGCCTTCGGCTTCGGCGAATGCTGCGACAGCGTGTTTGGCGGCGTGAATGTGTTCCAGGTCTTTTGGCGTGGCCTGATAGATGCCTCTGCTGATTTTGGGAGTGGCGACATGGCGGCCCCATACCGTTTCCATTGCCGCCGAAATTTCTCCGACGGTCGCTTTGCATCTTGCGGCGTCGATGGAAGCTGCCAGAAGGTTGCCCTCACCTGAGCGGGCAACTTCGATTAAATTGTGAAGTGCTGTTTCCACGTCTGCCGAATTGCGTTCTTGGCGCAGCCGCTTCAGCTTTTCGATTTGGGTAGTGCGCACTGCGGAATTGTCGACGGTGAGAATGTCGATTGTTGGGTCGTCATCAACTTTGAACATGTTGACGCCGATGACAATTTGTTCGCCTGAGTCAATGCGTGCCTGGGTTCTTGAAGCTGCTTCTTCGACGCGCTGTTTTGGGATGCCTGCTTCAATGGCTTTTGACATGCCGCCGAGCTCTGCGATTTCAGCGAGATGCGTACGCACCCGTACAATCATATCATCTGTGAGTTTTTCGACGAAGTAGCTGCCACCCCATGGATCAATTGACTCACAAGTGCCTGCTTCTTCCTGCAGGAACAATTGGGTGTTGCGGGCGATGCGGGCGGAAAAGTCGGTGGGCAATGCCAGGGCCTCGTCCAGCGAATTGGTGTGCAGCGATTGTGTGCCGCCGTGGGTGGCTGCCATGGCTTCGATGCAGGTGCGGGTGACGTTGTTGAATACGTCCTGTGCTGCAAGCGACCAGCCGGAAGTTTGACAATGGGTGCGCAACATCAGAGAGCGTTCGTCCTTGGGTGAGAAGGTCCGCATCAGTTCCGCCCAGAGAACGCGGGCGGCGCGGAGTTTGGCGACCTCCATGAAATAGTTCATGCCGATGCCGAAGAAGAACGAGAGACGTGGGGCGAAGCTGTCGATGTTGAGGCCCGCTTCGACGCCTGCTTTCGCATATTCAAATCCGTCGGCAAGGGTATAGGCGAGTTCGAGGTCAGCTGAAGCTCCAGCC
>CAXTLE010000019.1:0-20891 GCA_964244855.1 uncultured Aestuariivirga sp.
GGCTTGGGCGATTAGTTTTGCGCGGGCGGGGTGTTCTGTCAGGCTTTGGGATCATGTGGATGGCGCTGCGGCGGCAGCGATTGGTTATATTGCGGGCGTGCTGGGCGATATGGAGCAGAATGATCTGCTGAATGGACAAACGCCAGCCATAGTTCTGGCGCGGATCACGGCGGCGCATACGCTAGAAGAAGCTTTGACCGAGGCCACGCATATTCAAGAAAACACGCCTGAGGTTCTCGACACCAAGATTGCGATTTTCAAAATGCTGGATGCAGCAGCGCGCACCGATGCGGTGATTGCCAGCTCAACATCGGCCTTGTTGCCATCGCGTTTTACGGAACATCTGAAAGGCCGCCATCGTTGCCTCGTGGTGCATCCCATCAACCCGCCCTATCTTATTCCCGCGGCCGAAGTTGTGCCCGCCCCTTGGACTACGCAAGAGACAGTGGAGCGCACACGGAAATTTCTGGTGGATGCGGGCCATGCGCCACTGGTGATGAAGCGCGAGCTTGATGGCTTCATCATGAACCGCATGCAGGGTGCCTTGCTCGAAGAAGCATTCCGTTTGGTGGCCGATGGTTATGCCACGGTTGAAGATGTGGATATCGGCATTCGTGATGGCGTGGCGCTGCGCTGGTCTTTCATGGGGCCATTTGAAACCATTGATCTCAATGCGCCGGGCGGTGTTCGCGATTTCGTCGCGCGTTACCAAGGCATGTATATCAACATGTTTCCGCAAATGCAGCGCCGCGTTGATTGGGCTGGCCCGGTGCTGGATACGATTGAACCAGAGCGCCGCAAATTGCTTGCTGCTGAAGATCTACAAAAGCGCCAAGTGTGGCGCGATAAACGATTAATGGCATTGGCCGCTCACAAGCGCCGCGCCGCCAAGGACATCGGCAAATGACAACACACAAAGGCAAAATTATTATTACCTGCGCCATCACAGGCGCCATCCACACACCCACCATGTCGCCCTATCTGCCGATCACGGCGGATGATATTACGCGCGAGTCAATTGCTGCTGCTGAAGCCGGCGCTGCTATCCTCCATCTTCACGCGCGCAATCCTGAAAACGGCAAGCCTGATCAAACGCCCGAAGCCTTTGTGCCGTTTCTCTCGCGCATCAAACAGGCCACCAACGCGGCGATCAACATCACCACAGGCGGCAGCCCCTATATGACGGTGGAAGAACGCGTGCGGCCTGCCGCACAGTTCAAACCGGAAGTGGCATCGCTCAATATGGGGTCGATGAATTTTTCTTTTCATCACCTGCTTGCCAAATATCCCACTTTTAAATTTGATTGGGAACGCGACTATCTTGAAGGCAGCAAAGACTTGGTGTTCCGCAACAGCTTCAAAGATATCGAATATGTTCTGGAAACTTGCTACAACAACGACACGCGCTTTGAGTTTGAATGTTACGATATTTCACACCTCTATAACCTCGCGCATTTTGTTGATCGTGGTTTGGTGAAGCCACCATTTTTTGTGCAGTCGGTGTTTGGATTGTTGGGCGGCATTGGCAATCATCCTGAAGATATCTCTCACATGAAACGCACGGCGGATCGTTTGTTTGGCGACAAATTCCGTTGGTCGGTTTTGGGTGCTGGTGCAGGCCAATTGCGCGTGGCCGCACAAGCCGCAGCCATGGGTGGCAACATCCGCGTGGGGCTGGAAGACAGCCTGTGGGCGGGCAAAGGCAAGCTTGCAAAATCCAGCGCTGAACAAGTGATGCTGGCGCGCAAAATCATCGAAGGCCTTGGCATGGAAGTGGCCACGCCCGATGAAGCGCGAGAGATTTTGCAGCTAAAAGGCAACGATAAGGTTGCATTTTAAATCATCATTATTTGATAATATAATAACTATTTGACATATTTGTGTTTTGAACTTAGCTTCTTCATCTAATGGCCGAAGAGCCAAAACTTAAAAATCTAGAGGAGAGAAAAATGCCAATGTTAACAAGACGACAAGCCCTGGGTGGTGTTGCGGCGATTGCTGCGAGTTCCGTTTTTGTGGCCCCTGCACAAAGCGCCACACGCGAACTTCGCATGTACACATGGGATGGGTATGCTGATGCTGCTTGGGTGAAAGAGTTCGAAGAGAAATTCAATTGCAAAGTGAACATCGCTTATGGCGCATCGGTTGATGAAATGTTCGCTAAAGTTTCGGGCTCGAAAGGCGCGGACTTTGATATGATCGTGGTTGATACCAGCACAGTGTCGCGTTATGCGAAAGCTGGATTCCTGGCTCCGCTTGATATGAGCAAAATTCCCAACGTATCAAACTTTACGCCCGCATTCCAAAATGTTCCAGCACTGCAAATCGACGGCAAGTCTTATGGCGTGCCGTTTGCGTGGGGCTCCATGGGCATGATCTATGATGCCGATTTCTTCAAGGGCAAAGAGCCTGATAGCTGGGCCACTTTGTGGAACCCCGAATATGAAGGCCGCATGATTGCCATTGATGACGCCAACAACAGCGTGGTGATGGCTGCTCTCGCGGCGGGCAAGAAAGATCCGTATAACCTCACCGATGCCGAATTGACTGAAATGAAAGCCAAGTTGATCGAGCAGAAAAAACTGCTCCTCTCCTATTACAACGGCTTCGACGACGGCGTTGAAATGTGGAAAAAGAACAAGATTGTGGCCATGTTTGCACTCACAGAACTGCAAGCCAAGAAAATGATCGATCAAGGCCTTCATGTAAAATATATCATCCCGAAAGAAAAGGCGATCGGCTGGCTTGACTGCATGTTGCTCACAGCAGCCGCAAAAGAGCCTGAACTTGCGATGGAGTGGATGAACTTTGTGTCCGAAAAACGCATTGGTGCGGAGCTGTTCAAGAAATATAACTACGGCAATACGACAGGTGAATCGCCTGGAATGGATTATTCGGAGCGGCTTTCATGGTTGCAACCGCCCGAAGATTTTAACAAGCGGGTCAATCTTTGGACCGAAGTTAAAGCTTCGCAGTAAAATCTGGTTTTCATCCAACAACGTAATAGCATGGCGGCACGCAAAGTGCCGCCATCTCAACATGGAGAGATAAAGTATTGAACCGGAAACTTAGATCAGTTTTTTCAGGTTCCAATTCATTGGCAGCCGCAGCTTGGTTCATGCCGCTGGTCTTTATTCTGATTCCAATTTTGGGGTTTATCGCATTCAGCTTCTGGGTGCGTGAAGATATGATCTTTCGCCCCGCTCTCAGCTTGGTGAATTATCAACGCTGGTTTTCAGAGCCGGTCTATGCGCAGGTCTTCTTCAGCACGTTGTGGCTGGCTTTCGGCGTGATGGTTCTTGATTTGCTAATTGGCTATCCCATCGCGTGGTTCATCACGCAGCGCAGTGGCACTTGGCGCAGTATTTTGCTCTCCCTCATCGTTGCTCCGATGTTCATCAGTTTCGTCGTGCGACTCTATGCAATGCGCGGTCTCATGGGCTCGAGTGGTTACATCGCGCAGGCGTTTGAAGCTCTTGGCATCAACATTCCGATCAAAGCGTTGCTGTTCAGCCAAACCTCCATCTTCATTACAATGGTGCTGGTCTATCTGCCATTTGTGGTGTTGCCGGTTTATGCAACACTTTCAAAGCTTCCACCAAATCTCGCCGCAGCCTCGGCGGATTTAGGAGCGCGCGCTGGCCAGACTTTTATGCGGATCACCCTGCCCCTCAGCCTGCCCGGCTCAGTCGTCGGAGCCATCTTCGTGGCTATTCTAGCACTTGGTGATTTTATCACCCCGCAAATGGTGGGCGGCACGCGCGGCTTCATGTATGGCAAAATGGTGTGGACGCAATTTGGCATGGCCTTTGAATGGCCGTTCGGTGCTGCTGCTGCAATGATGGTCTTCATCGTTTCGCTGTTTGCAATTGCTGTTGCAATCATCATCGGCCGCAAAGGGGCTGTCACGTTGTGAGGTCGCGCGGCGAAACAATTACAACTTGGGCGATTGGAATTTTACTGGCTCTCACCCTCATTGCGCTTTACGCGCCGGTGATCATTGTGGTGTTGGGTGCATTCTTTTTGGACAGTCACGCCAACTTCAATTTCGCAGAGCCGACACTCGGTTATTTCACAAGCCTTTCGGCAAACACACAACTGATGACTTCAATCTGGAACACCATCATTGTGGGATTTGGAGCCGTGTTCTTATCCACAGTTGTTGCAATGGCCATTGCACTGCATGTTCACTTGAAACCGGGACGTGGGGCCACCGTGTTGCAGTTCCTTGTATTCCTTCCATTTCTTTTGCCGCCTCTCATCGTCGGTTTATCTCTGGCGATTTTCATCCGTGAGATTGGCTTGCCCACAGGTATCAACGCCGTGATAATCGGGCACACATTATTTGTATTGGCTTTGGTCTACCGCACCATCCTCAACCGCCTCACACAAATGGGCCACAGCATGATTGAGGCTTCGCTCGATTTGGGGGCCACACCGATGCAAACATTCTGGCGGGTGATTTTTCCGCAAGTGCGTGGGGCTGTCATCATCGGTGCTGTTCTGGCTTTCGCCATGTCATTTGACGAAACGCTGATCAGCCTTTTTCTTGTTGGTGATCAGAACACGTTACCCATCCGCCTTTGGGCCATGATGCGGCTTGGTATCTCGCCCGAAGTGAATGCGATCGCGACCATCGCCTTGGTAATTTCTCTCGCCCTCGTATTCTACGCCGCTCGCCGCATGGATTTGGTCGATGCGCGCAGCTCTGATGAAAGTTGAATTGAATATGCAAAACTTGGGCGCTGATTTATCTCTCGATAAGATCGAGAAAACCTATGGCAAAACCGTTGCGTTAAAGCCGCTGTCGCTTGATGTGCCCGCCGGAACTTTTCTTTCAGTGCTGGGGCCATCGGGATCAGGCAAAACCACTGTGCTGCGTTTAATTGGCGGCTTTCTGCGGCCCACGGCTGGTCGCGTGCGTTTAGGCGGCGAAGACATAACTGATCAGCCGATTTATCAACGCCCATGCAACACAGTGTTTCAGGACTACGCACTATTTCCTCATCTGAATGTCGCGCAGAATGTGGGTTATGGATTAAGCGTGCGTGGTAAACCCAGACCTGAAATAGACAAAGCCGTCGATGAAATTCTCGTCGTCGTTGGTCTGGAAACCATGGCGGGCAGATCGCCTGCGCAACTCTCAGGCGGCCAACGCCAGCGCGTGGCCTTAGCGCGCGCCCTCATCTGCGAGCCCCGCCTCATGTTGCTGGACGAACCTCTCGCTGCATTGGACGCGGAACTGCGCCGCCAAATGCAGGATTTCTTGCGCGCCCAACAACGCCGCAGCGGCATCACGTTTTTATTTGTCACCCATGACCAACAAGAAGCAATTAGCATATCTGATCTAATCTTGGTGATGAACAAGGGTAGCGTTGATCAAGTTGCAACACCGCAAGAGTTATACTACCGCCCGCAAACGCCTTTCGTAGCTTGCTTCTTCGGCGACAACAATGTGATCGACGGAAAGTTGAGTTCAAACTCACGCATCGCAACTTCATTTGGCGAATTTGAAGCGCTCAATCCCAATGGCTGCGCCACAGGCAGCGCCGCAAAACTCGCACTGCGCCCCGAAGCCATTACCATTAAACGTGAAAAGCATAAATCCACGGCTGGCCAAAATTCAGTTTCAGCCGTGATTGAAGATGTCAGCTTTTTTGGTGCAGGAACGCGCATCACCATGCGGGCTGGAGATCAACTCCTCACCTCAACCAGCGCCAGCAGCAGAGAGGGCAGCGACTTCTCGCAAGGCCAAACTGTACATGCATGCTGGGCTGTGGAAGATTCAGTTCTGGTAAAGGCATAATTTCGGAGCATTAAACCATGAGCAACTATTTTGAAATTTTAGATGATCGCTTTGCGAACCTCATCGTTGATACCGCACACATCGATAAAATTCACACGGGATGTCGCTTCACCGAAGGCCCAGCCTATTTCCCAGCGGGGCGTTATCTCATCTGGTCAGACATCCCGAGCGATCGCTTGATGCGCTATGATGAATGCACCGGACAAGTTGGTGTTTTCCGCGAACCCTCAGGAAACGCCAATGGCAACACGGTGGACAGGCAGGGCCGTTTGATCACCTGTGAACATGGTGGAAGGCGCCTGTCTCGCACCGAGATCGACGGCACAATCACCACCCTCGCGTCCCACTTTGAAGGCAAAAGACTGAGCAGCCCGAATGATGTTGTCGTGAAGTCCGATAACAGCATTTGGTTTACTGATCCGACTTACGGCATAGATACAGATTATGAAGGGAACAAGGGCCCATGCGAGCAACGCGGCAATTTTGTGTATCGCATTGATCCGGTGGGCGGTGATCTGCGTGTTGTTGCAGATGATTTTGTTCAGCCCAACGGCATTTGTTTTTCACCCGACGAAAGTATTCTCTATATCGTTGACACTGGCATCAGCCACAAAAAGAACGGCCCAAAACATATCCGCAAATTCGCGGTCAAGAACGGTATTGAGCTCATTGACCAGGGCATTTTCGCTGATTCAACCGCAGGACTCTTTGACGGCTTGCGCGTGGACACCGAAGGCCGAATCTGGACCAGCGCCGGGGACGGCGTACACTGCTATGATCCCGATGGAACACTCATTGGAAAATTATTTGTCCCTGAAGTGGTTGCAAATCTTTGCTTCGGCGGGCCAAAGCGCAACTACCTCTATATGTGTGGCACGACATCGCTTTATGGGCTTAGGCTTCCGGTAAACGGTGACAAGACTTTTTGAACCCTGTTGGAAACATGCGGAACTATAGTGAACGACTGGTGTTCATTGACGAGACCAGCACCAACACGAAATTTACCCGCAGTTGTGGGCGTTGTCTGAAGGGCGAACGCTTGAACAGCAAAGCACCCTTTGGCCGCTGGGGCACCCAGACCCTGATTGCTGGCCTGCAATGCAAAGGTCTTGTCGCTCCCTGGATTGTCAGTGGACCGATCAACCGGGCGGCTTTCGACCGATATATTGAGACTCAACTCGCTCCAATCCTCAAGCCTGGCGATATCGTCATCCTTGACAATCTTGCGGCTCACAAAAATGAAACCACCGCACAGATACCCCGGAAAAGGGGAGCATGGTTCCTGTTCCTGCCAGCCTACAGCCCTGATCTCAACCCGATTGATCCTTCGAGGGCCTCAGTATGAGGTGGCCTTCTCGAAACTCACAACCCAGCTTCGCAAAGCCGCAGCGCGAACCATCGCAGACCTCGAAAAAGCAATTGGGAGCATTTGTTCCCTGTTCACGCCACAGGAATGTTCAAATTACTTCAAAGCGGCAGGATATGGATTCAATTGAACATCCGATGCTCAAATTGGCATAAATAGCAATTTAGATTTTTTTGTCCTATTCCAAGTTTAAAAAACAATTCCCAAGTCGAGAAATTATACTTGAGTATGCTGGCTATGACCCTCAAGTTGATATAGCGATGAGCCTTCCGTGCGGCACAGCAATCGACATCGATTTCACCGACAGCACTGGCGAAGCAAGAAACATAGTCTTCAGACTGCCGACCATCAAAAGGCGGCGGACGGATAGTCGGTTCGAACCTCATGCGATCGACCAAAAAATCCGGAAACCCGCCATCGCCGCTGTTATGCACAAGTGTCAGGAGAAATTTTGTGCCTGATACAATACAAGCGGTTCATTCAAAGATGTCATGGTCAGGAAAGAGTCTTGAGCGACCTCCACCCTCCCCTCCCCACAAGGGAGATGAGAAGCAAAGGCCGTCCAAAAACCCTTCTTTAGAAACGTCACTCCACCTTGATCTTGATACCTGTGCGCACCACGTCGGCTGCGAAGCCGCCGCTGCCGGGTTTGTTTTTTGCGGCATCAGGTGCGGCCACGTTGTCAATCTTCTTGTTCACAGAAATACTGCGGCCAAGCGGCGTGAAGTCATCCTTGGCATAGTCGTGCTGAATGTCCGGCAGTGACTTGCCCGTGGCATCACACAGGGCGATAACAGTTTCCGTGCCCTTGTCTTCAAACTTGAAGTCATAGCTGTCCTTTTCCGAAGGGAATTGGAAGTTCTGCCCCGCATGGATGAAGTTGTCTTGTGTGAATTTGTTGGGGAAAATCACCGTGCCTTCATCCTTGCCACTGATATTGATCAGTGTCAGGTAGCAGTCCTTGGTAGAGTTCACAGTGAAATAGGTCTTGTCGCCGACATAGGCTGAAGGCTTGTCGGAATGCAATGTGATCTTGTATTCAGAAATCGGTGTTGCCACCACTTCCTCTTTTTTCACTTCAGCATAGTTATAGGCAGGCGCGTGCGGGGCGATATATTTGCCGTCAACCACAAACTCCACAAGATTGGCGAATTCAACTTCGAAAATATCACGTTGAACAGTACCCTGAGAAATTTGGGCCGCGAATGAGCCGCCAATTTGGCCGCCATGGGCGAGATAGCCCAGTATCTTGTCAGGCGGCACACCAAATTCGCTGGCAGCAGTTGCCAGGTCAACATCGCGCTCATAACGATTGGAAAGAGCATTCACCGGCTCTCCGTCGCTCTGGTGCTTGAGCTTTGGATTCAGTCCCGATCGCGTTTCTGCGCCAACGAACCGTGCGCGATCCGTTTCGATGAGTTTGTTCATATCCTCTTTTTCAGGATAGAGCGCCTTCACCGCCTCGCGGGCATCTGCCGGCAGCAACCTGGTGTCTGCGACGTGATGCAGAATTTCATCCGTAGCATTCTTCATGCCCTGGTCATGGCAGCCCATGCAGGAAATGCCATTCGTCACTGCAAGGTCCTTGCGCGAAGGATCGCGCACAATGTTGGTTGGCCCCTTGTCGAGCGCCACGCCATCGGCCTTGTTGAGGTAATAGGCCTGATAGCCATTGGGAAGCGAGAAAATGCTTTCGCCACCATCATGCTTGAAGGCGAAATCATCACCGTAAGCATATCCGCTGCCAAACACGCCGATAGGTCCGAGCGGAAATTCCATCAGGTTTTGCTTGGTCACGGTTCCGCCAAAATCATAAGATGTCCAGAAATATCCTGACGAAATCGGATGACGTTCAATCAAACGATTGTTGGCACTGACACCCGAATGCTTGAAGCCCGCACGCTTGGCGATATACCTGCGAATATTCGAAACCGTATCAAGTCCAAGGTTGCTTTCGAGCTCTTGCACAGTTCCCGGCAAATTCAATATTTTTGTGTAAAGTGGTGGTCGCGCACCAAAGAAAGACAGCCAATCCGCCCGCACATAGGGGATCTCGGTATTGGTCGAATGCGCCAAAGAGTCATACTGGCTGTCAAACGGACGCACTCCATAAGGATAGTGCGAAATAATCTCTTCCCACAACTCTGGCGTCCAGTTCAAATCATCGAGATTGAAACGAACCACAACCCCTTCTTCGCCGATGATACTGTCTTGCAGCGTGATGACGTCGGAGTTTGTCGACAATGAGTTCAGTAGCTTGATCGCACCCTGGCGGTAGATTTCCATGTCCTCATCAGAAGCGCAGGACGCCTTGAGGTTGGCCAGCGACAGGTAGCGTGTGTTGGCGCGCCGATGCTCCGGCAGGCTGCCCAAATCCTGGTACATGACATTGACCAGATCCTTGTAAGGCATTTCATAAGGCTTGCACTGGCTGGCCCCTTCGGCACCCGCCGCCATGATCCAATCGCGCAGCACAGTAAGCTCTTCAGCCGTTGGCGTCGGTTTTTCGAAGTCGCCTTCCTGATACACATCGTAAGGCATTTGCTTGTTGGCCAGAACCTGGAACATGGGCGAACCGTCAGGATTGCCTGGCAAAATGCGCTTGGGGTTGGCCGAAAGCTCTTGCAGCTGCATCACGTCACCAAAGCCCTTGGCAGGCTTCTCGCGCTTGACGAGCTTGCCGTCCTGGTGGCAACGCGAGCAATGCTTTTCCAGCACGGCTTGCGCCTTCATTTCCAGGTCATTGGCCGGCTTGTACATCTCGGCATAAACCGGATTGGCGGCGCAGAACAATGCTGCTGCCGATATGAGTAGTTGGGTCTTCAACAACGAGTGTGCCACGGAAACCTCCGGCTGAAAAAATCACGATTCCGGCTTTCGCCGCTGCCCCACTGTTGAAACTTTGACGCGGAGTCGTACCCGCCGTCAACTGGAAACTATCCAGCGAACCCAGGTGCGTCGCTTTTCAGCAGTTTGCCTGCCTACCATGACGATTCCATTGTGAATGTGAACTGAACGACAATACGCGGGGGTTGTTCAGGAACCCCAAAGGATGGTGGGCGCAGTAGGACTCGAACCTACGACCCGCTGATTAAGAGTCAGCTGCTCTACCACCTGAGCTATGCGCCCATCCTTTGGTGAAACGCGCAGGCCCGTGAAACCTCACGTAGGCCAGCGCGCGGACCTATTAGGCGAGGAAAGCCGCGGTGTCTAGCCCTCAATGACGTAGGGACTGGGTGAATGTGAATTCTGAAGCAGAGGTATCGCTATGAAATCTCGCATGTCTGAAATTTGACCCGCCCAACCGGGCATTCAAACGCCGGAGACTCTAAATGCTGCTGGCCGATACTTCAGGGGCAGGTCAGCAGGTCAGCAGGTCAGCAGGTCAGCAGGTCAGCAGGTCACCGGAAATTAATAATCAGAAGTCGATAAGACCTACAAATTTTTGACAATCAAAAACTGGCAACTATCGAAACACTAGTTGGCTCTTTGCCAAATGGAAAATCAAGAGGGCGCCAATCGTGCATAACGGCGCAGCGCAAAGCAGGAGAAAATGATTTTCTATTGAAAAATATCCCCCAATTGACAAGATGACGGCCGATAATGCATTTCCAAAAACGAAAACAACGCTGATCAAAGAAGTGCTGAGAGAAACCTTTCCTTTTATAGCCTCCTGCAAAAATCCAATTGACAAATTCAAGATTATTGCAGCCCCAAGTGCGTTTAGAGGTACTAAAAAATATACGTCCATTATATTCCGACTAAAGCCGACTACTAGCAAATATCCAGAGAAGACCATCCCGCCAAATGCCAGCAAATTAGCCAGTTCAATTTTTCGTAGAAGCCACGTGATCGCAAACATCGAAGGGACTTCCGCCGCAGCTACAAGACCTGAAATACGACCCACATCAGCTGTAGTTGCACTCAGGTTCTGAACTAAAAACAATGGAAGAAGTATACCATTCAAAACATGAGCAGTTTGCAGCAATCCAGCGCCACAAATTTTTTTCAAAACGACCTTGTCGTTGAAAATCTGGGCAATTGACTGCTTCCATGAATCAGATAGTCGTATTTGATCTAGATTGTATGTCTCAATTTGTACTGGCGTGGCCCACACTAGCAAAAAAGTTGCCGCAGATGTTAAACCGGAAACCAAAAAAATCACCTCAAGTTCAAAACCAGCAGCAAGCAGAAATGAAACAGACAATGGTGTCAATATCCAAGAAAAGGTGAAAAAACTTCGAGCAAGTGAAACAAATTGTTGCTCAACACCCTCACTACTCTCAACGATATATTTCGTTCTGATGTTTGATAATATAAGTCCATAGCACGCCATGAAAACAGGGATGAGAAGAACACTCATGACCGTATAGACCAAGTAACTATCTAACAAGTATATTGATGAAAACGAAATAATTCCGGCTAAAACCGATATAAGTACAACTTGTTTCGCTCTGCCGTTTGCGTCAACAAACGAACCTAAGATCAAAGCGACGAACATGTTGACGACTGCACCAATAAACTGAATTGTCGAAAACTCACCCTCGGAAAGGCCTAAATTCTTTACAGCAAACAGAGATTGAAAGGGTTGGTATGCCGCCAACGAGGCCCCTACACAAAACAGTGCAACTACATCTACCGCATATTGGCCTCGATTTTTCATTTGATAGTATTTAAAACAGCTTTATGAGAACGCCATCTCAGAATTTCAAGCTGAACAGTTTTCATGATTTGCGAATAAACGTTTTCCAGAGCGAAGTGGTCTGAGAATTTATTGAGTGATCCATCACTGAGCATTGCCAAATAACTCCTGTCGTTTTGAAGCATCAGTAAAATCTCATTTATTTCTTCGCGTCGTTCCGGGTTTAAAAGTCGTCCAGATTTGCCATCTACTATCAGGTCTGCAATACCGCCAATTTTAGTAGCTATAGTGGGAACACCAAAACATGCCGCTTCAACTGCTACGAATGAGCTGCATTCTCTAGTGGTTGGTAACACTTGAACGTCAACATTCGGAAAAATTTCAGATGCAATATAGCTGGGCCCGACATTGGTATACCAAGTTGTGTCAGGAATTGTACGATCAACATACTTATCTTGAGTAATTATTGACAAATCTACAAACTGATGCCAGCTGGTTTTCTGCCAACGGACAACGTCCAAGCCACCTTTGCGAACAAAGTCACCCGCAATAAATGCTACGCGAAGTCGATTGGAATTGTTTGGTTGTTTTCTTTTGAGCTGAAAACTGGAAGAATACGACGGGGGAGGAATAACTGTTACACGATCTTCGGACAACCCATAGTCATTGATCAAACTATTTGCCGCCCAGTTTGAAAGGCAGATAGTGTGAGAATGCATTAGGAACAGTTGGTTTTCAATTTTAATATCTTGGTCGCTAATGCCTGAAATTTTGAAATCATTTCTGAAGTTTCGAAGCGTTGCGTCAAGTACCTGTATCGTTGGTATTTTATTTTTTGCTGAAGGTAGCAGAGCAGCCGCTACGTGAGACTCTACTCCAACGGCTGCATTGAACCCGCTGAGGTCAATGGGGTTAACTGATCCATAGTAGTAATATTTTTGGTGTTCGGAACAAAATGGCAAGGCGAATGGCAGTTTGTCTTCGTAGTTTGGCCTTCGTCCAATATGTGAAAGTAGTTTTGGTAGTGAAAAATGCTGAATATCAACTCTTGCTGCATTATCAGTTGAAGCAGCCATTTCTATTCTCTCACGATACGTTTTCCAGCCAAGGTGACCTGCCATCATAAACTTGATTCTTGCAGTCATGTTAAGTTCACTCTTTGTCTAGGTCGACTTGAGTTTATGTGATTCAATCATAGTTCGGTTACTCAATTTTTAAAGAAATTGCAGTGGCATCGTCATGCTTCTTAAATCTGGGATAGAGTTCGCATTCGCTATCTTTCTCCTCAAACGACCTCACTTCCTGCTTTATTTGCGATAATTTTTTTTGCGACGTCATTTGGAAAAGCGTCTGATCTGTATAGATTTTAAAAGTATCTACGCATCTGTAGAAGCCATCAGTCATCAAAAGTAAAGATTTCACCTCCGTTCGCAACAGAATTTTTCTCTCAAAAGAACCCGTGCATGAATGTTCTATATCAAACACTTCATAACCCTGCATGATGTTTCGTTTCGAGCGATTGCCCAGAATTTGCGGCCACACAGCTTGCATTCGAGCCTCATGAGGGGATAACCCCGCGATTATCTGGTTTTGAAGGCTTTGAAGAGCCTGACCATCCAAAACTCTTACCGCGCTCTCTCCAAACTTTTGAAGTGATCCATCCTTCATTTCAATAATGAAGGTCAAGTCGCCCATATTAAGAATTTCGATGCAGTTTCCAATTTCCCTGACTATTCCCAAGCAGGCAAAGGGTCTTTCATCGACGTCACCCCCGTATGAATTATATTCATACAATATTTCCTGCCTGATTTCTTCCAACGCAAAAACAGTAGAGTGATCTTGAGGGAGGGTTTTCTTAGTGATGCGATCTTCAATCTGCCGTACAAGCCAAACAGCATCATTTGCAAAATCGGGAATTTTGCTGGGACCCAAATTTGCGGCCCCATCAATAATTGCTATCATATTTTTGCCGAGCACAAGTCCGTCAGCGTTTGAAGCATTTTCTGGATCTGTAACGTAGTCTGAAACGACGATCATGCCACAAGTCGCCGTTCTTCGCTTCTAGTAACCAACCCACAATTGGCAAGCGGTTCTTCAATCAATATTCTCCATACTTCACGCTCTCCCCGATAAGTCGTTCGACCGTGTAACCAGCGCCAATTATCCATGATGACGACATCTCCATTTTTTGGGCGATAGACATATTCCAATGAATGAATGCATTTTAAAAGAATTTGAAGTTCGGGTTGCCGCGTATTGGGAAAAAAGCCGAAATCATCCGCTCTAAATCGCAGTCTCATATGACCATTCGGCATTGTTTCAAAAATGGAACCAAGGTAAGAGCTTTTACCATCATTAAATTGCACTGCATGCCGCGACGTAGCCCAATTCCATACATCACGGTGCTCGATTCGGAGCTTTTCATAGAGTTCATTACCGTCAACATACAACGCATCACCGCCATCACCTGTGTTACTGTGATAGAGCATGGCGATAATTGCCGGAGGCGTGCCAATCGTACTCCTGTCAGTATGAAGCTCAAGCGCTTTTTGACTAAAGCCATCGGCGCCGCTTGCTCCCCTCTTACTGAAATCGGACTTTAATACCGTAACGCCTTTTTCGTCAGCGTCATGATGATGGAAAGGCAAGCCGAGCTTGCTCGTTAACATCAAAAATTCATCCCTGGTTCCTACTTGTTTCAGCAAGACTATGCCATTTTCGGAGAAAGAAGAAAAAAGCTCATCGTGGCTTTTGAGATATTGCAGAGTGTTCATGGCAGAATTCCTTTTGGTGGTTGAAACTTTTGGCTAAAATTGCAAGTCAACAAGGATGTTTGATATCGGTAGAGAACCAGCCGCAGACCCACCTTCGATTGTGAATGTGACAGAAGTATGAAATAAGAAGAAAAATGACAAAATTAAACTTTACTCCTTTTATATGCATATATATACTGAGTGTTCAGAATTTTTCCTGGCATGACCCGTCGTTGAGGAATTGTCAGTAGTAGCACCAACAGTCCGCTTCGGCTCAAATTGCAAATGTCGACGCGGCCCTTTCCCCCTGAATTCAAGCGGGCTCCATCAAGTTGCGAGAAAGGCGCACCGGGAATCTCGCCCGAATCTTGTCATCGATGTGTTTGGGCACATGGGCAGGATAATGTGAACCCAAAATACTTTCGAGCTTGCGCCTCGCTTTTCCCAAAACACTTGGGCGGCCCTTTTCTTCCCATTCTTTGGGTGAGGTGCGATCGCCGACGATGGGATAAAGATATTCCGTTTGCATGCGCGCCAGGGTTTGTTCGCTGCCCAGAAAATGATTGGGTCCACCGATGCAGGTTTCACGAATGGCTTCCAATGACAGGGCCTCATCACTGACATCAATGCCACGGATGGTGCGTTGGATGGCGCCGATGATGTCGTTGTCAATGATCAGTTGTTCCATGCTGAAACCGAGAAGGCTTGCCACCATGCCCGCGGACTCATAGAGCAGATTGGCACCCGCATTGCCGACCAGCGCATGGTTGTAGGCCTTCTCATAGCCAGACTGCACATCGGGCGTTTTGGAATCTGTCATGCCGGAAGGAACGCCCGCTGTGAGGTCATAAAATTGCACAATCTGGGCGGCGGCGGCTGACAGCAAAGCCTGTTCGGGACTGCCACCTGACATCGCCCCGGTACGCAAGTCAGAAACGAAGCAGAATGGCCCCATGATGGCGGGCGCACCCTTTTTGATGGCGTTGACGTAAACCAGTCCAGCGAGGCATTCCGCAATTTCCTGAACCAATGAGCCTGTGATGGCGGCAGGCGATGTGGCTCCCGCCTGCCCTGCTGATACGAGGAACACGGGCATACCGGCCCGCGCGGCAACTTCCATACAGAGGCAGGATTCCGGCGCAAAACGCAACGGCGGCACGACAAAGCAATTCGACTGGCTCACGAAAGGCCGGGCGCGCCATTTGTCCTCGCCGCCTGCAATGAGGTGCAGCATGTCGATGGAGGCTTTCATGCTCTCGGGCTCACCCCAACTAGTTCCCACATGCTTCGACGTGCCCATCACCGTGGCGTAGCAGGTGTTGAAATCCATCTCGGCAGGAATTGTGATGTCGCGGCACACGACAGAGCGCTGGTAGAAATGCACATGATCAAGCGCATCGACGGTGCGGGCAATGTCGTAGAGATCCTTCACTGTCGTATCGCGGTAATCGCCGGTCGCACTGTCGACCATGCTCACGGCGGCACCCGCGGTGCCGAAGTAGACTTTCTTGCCCCAAGGCTCCAGATCATGGCGCGGCTCTTGTCCGTAAAGCACGAAGTTGCGCCCCGCACCGGCGATGACATCTTCGACCAGTGAGCGCGGGAAAGTGATGCGGCCATTGCTTTCAAGCTTCGCACCTGCCGCAGTCAGCAATTCAACGCCACTCGACGGAGCATCCGCCATGCCGATCTGTTCGAGAACATCCAGTGCTGCGTTGTGGATGCGGCGGACGTCGACATCACTGAGGGGTCGGTAGCGGCCGCCCTCCATACCGGGCCAGACAGGCCGCATGTTCAAAGGGAGCGGAGCTGCGCGGGCGGCCATGCGGGCAGTGCGTCCGAGGCGGGAGGCGTTGGAAATTGTGACAATCCACTTCTCAAAAATTCATATTGTCCGCTCTTCAGTGAAGACCGGAGATTCAAACCGACGCGATATCATCACGCCCCGGCACCAGGCTCCAGTTCCGCTCGGTTTCATCATAAACATGCAATTCCCCAAGTGCGATATCAAACCATGCGCCATGCACAGTGATTTCATCTTTGTTCTCACGCATGCGAAGCCACGGGAACGTCCGCAAATTCGCCAGTGAATGTTCGACGCTGGCATGTTCAACCGCCGTTTGCAGATCATGAACGTGGTCATGTGGATGATCGTGCCGCACAGCCTCGGCTACATCCTTTACATCGGACATCCACTTGCCAATGAAGTCCCCGGCCGACAGCGGATCACCACCTTCAACAACAGCGCGGATTCCACCGCAGCGCCCGTGGCCCATGACCACGACATGTTGGACGCCGAGCGCAATCACAGCAAACTCGATTGCTGCCGACGTCGCATGGTGTTTGCCGTCAGGCGCATAGGGCGGCACCAGATTGGCGACGTTGCGCATCACGAATATTTCACCGGGCCCCGCATCGAAAATGGTTTCAGGTGCAGCGCGCGAATCGCAACAGGCAATGATCATCACCTTGGGGCTTTGGGTGCCCTGCCCCAACCTGCGGTAGCGTTCCGTTTCTTCAGAATAGCGGCCATTTCGAAAGTTGCCGTAGCCCTTCAGCAGTCGTTCTGGAAAATTCATTGTTCCGCCCGTTGATCCTGTTGGCGTGGGCAATATCAGAAATGTTCCGGCCGCACCACCATCACTTCGGACACTGTAAGCACCCCAATTTGGCGTTGAACAATATCGAACATGGCCTCAACCACATGATCCACGCGGGCTGCATCGACAATGCAAACGACAATCAGCATATTCGTCGCAGCGTTGAAACTGTCATCAAGCCGCCATTGTCCGGCATGGCCCTTCCCTGCCATGGCCTCAAGCACCGTGTAACCCTGTACATCTGCTTTTTCCAACGCATCCAGAATCTGTTGCAAGGCAGGTGCCTCGACAAAGACATCGAGACGCTTCTTGGCATGTTTTGCAAGGCTCATGAAATACGCTCCGCCAGCCAGAGATAGAGTGGAATGCCAAAGGTCAAGTTAAATGGAAACGTCACTGCCAATGACAAGGTCAGGTAGATCGAAGGCTGCGCTTCCGGCAGGGCCAGTCGCATTGCCGCTGGCACAGCGATGTAAGACGCCGAAGCCGCAAGCGTAATCAGCAATGCTGCCCCACCTGTTGAAAGGCCCAGCGCCAAACACAAGAGTGCTGCACAACTTGCCGACAGGAGTGGCATATAGATGCCAAAAGCCAGAACCGGAGGAGCCAATGACCGGAAACTGTTCCGCAGCCCCCGGCCCGCAACCAGCCCCATGTCCAGCAGGAAAAGACAGAGAACCCCTCTGAAAATATCTACAAAAAACGGCTTCACCTGCGTTGCACCTGCTTCACCTGCAGCCCAGCCAATGACAAATGATCCAATCAACATAACAACGGATGCGTTCAATGCCACCTCATGCCATAAACCATTTCCTGCTCTGGCTTTGCTGCCACTGCGTCCAGCCAGCATCAACGCGACAATGATGGCGGGCGTTTCCATAACCGCGGCAACTGCAATCATATAGCCCTCAAACTGCACACCCAAACCGTGAAGGGTCTGCGTTGCGGCAATAAATGTCACAATAGAAATGGAACCATAATGTGCGGCAATCGCGGCTGCATTCGCAGCATCCAGTTTGGTGGTTTTGCGCAACAGGAAAAACCCAAGTACAGGTAGCATGGCAGACAGCAAAATACCCGCAAGCAAGGCGAACACCAATTCCATGGTGAGGCCCGACTTGGAAACTTCGACCCCACCTTTGAAACCAATCGCCATCATCAAATAAAGTGCAAGTGTTTTGGCAATTGCCTCGGGAATGCTCAGTTCTGCCCGTGCCAGGGCACTTGCGATACCCAAGGCAAAAAACAAAACCGCGGGCGT
Organism: uncultured Aestuariivirga sp.; assembly: GCA_964244855.1. Taxonomy (GTDB): domain Bacteria; phylum Pseudomonadota; class Alphaproteobacteria; order Rhizobiales; family Aestuariivirgaceae; genus Aestuariivirga. The sequence goes on from CAXTLE010000019.1 coordinate 18,429, forward strand.
AAGCAGATTACCCAGAGCGAGATCAAAAAGACTTTTCATGGAAATAATTTCACAATAACCACCCTAAGGAAACCATCGGATCTTTGGCTTGCGCTTGTACCGATAGAAATTTGAACGTCAAAAGTCTTCGCTTCAACATTCTTTCTCCAAATTTCCCTCGCAAGTTAGCGCTCTTGCAGTGATGTGAACAGAGGCGCTATGCGCTTCTCCATGAGCACAATCACCGCACTTTTCCCTACCCACATCTATCGCGCCGATCATGCTGCCAGCGACGTATTGAATGCCGCGCTGGAAGTAGCGGCCTTCACTCTGGCCCATGATGACATCGAAGGAAACCGCTGGTGTGAAACCCATGGCTATCCAGGCTATACCTCCTACGGCTCACAGACCGAGTTGAGCAGCCACATCCCGGCATTTAAAAAGCTCGAAAAAATCATCGACACTCATGCCATGGCATTCGCCAAAGCCCTGCACTGGGACATTGGCAAGGCCAAACCGATTTGTGATTCGATGTGGGTCAATGTTCTGCCTGAGGGTGGCAGCCATACCGGCCACATCCACACCAACAGCGTGATCAGCGGAACCTACTACGTCAAAGTGCCGGAAGGCGCTGGCCCCCTTGTCTATGAAGACCCGCGCCTCACGCAAATGATGGCAGCCCCTCCCCGCAAAAAATCTGTCGGACAAGAATTCAAATCCCACGTCAGCTTCACGCCTGAGCCTTGCACCCTTCTATTGTGGGAAAGCTGGCTGCGTCACGAAGTGCCACTGAACCGCGCACAGGGCGATCGCATCTCCATCAGCTTCAACTATGTGATCGGCTAGTTTTTTTCGTCTTCCAGATGAAAGCTGTGTAAAATCCGGTGAAACAACGGCGACAACACCAATCCAGCTACTGCAAAAAAGATAAGTCCGCTGGCAAGTGCGTAGATGCCTTCAAAATAAAGCCCCGCCGGAGTGTCGAGCTTGTCGAGCGGCCCCATGCCAGACAGAATCATCGCAGCATTGGCAAAGGCCTGCCCAAAATTCATGCTGCCGAAAAACATATACCCCGCCATGCCAACCGCCATCGCAATGACGATCACCAGCAATCCCCACAGCCCATTACGCGAAAGCCGTGCGTACAGAACGTCGCGACTGGCAAGCTTACCACGCATCACGCAAAAATCCTTTCACCGGACTGGTCAATGATCAGTTGGCCCTTTGACATCGCGATATCAGCAGCCTCGTCTTTACTGCTGAATTTATCGGCCCGGATAAATTCATGCACTTTGCCGTCCTTGCTGATGCGCCCCGCAAGTTGCCATTGTGATCCATCCTTGTAAGGACGTGCTTCTATCACATAACCTTTGTACTCCAGTGACTTTGCGGGTGAGTCGTCCGCTGCAACTGAAGACGAAAACCATTTTGACCAAAAAGCCATGAGACACTCCCAAACTTGGACACAAAGCTGTGATCAGGCTTGTTACACCTTCGTCACGCCACTACATCACGTCATTATACAAAAACCAGAGGAGAGCGCCAATGCTCATGCAAAACAATTCCACTACCCTTCGCCTTGATCGACGCAAGTTTTTAGGCGTCGCGACTGCACTTATCGCAGCTGGCGTTTTGCCGAGATCGGTTCTGGCCCTGGCCGGCCCACATAATTTCAAACACGGCGTTTTTGATTTGACGGTTGTCAGCGACGGCACTTTGGAACTGCCACTTTCGATCGTAAGCCCCGATGCAAAGCCTGAAGAACTGGCAGCACTTGTTGGTGCACAGGCAGTAGGCGACAAGTTTCATCCCGAGATCAATGTCGTACTGGCAAAATCCGGTTCCGACATCATCCTGTTTGACGCTGGTGCCAGCAACTATGCCGCGACGTCCGGCAAACTGCTGGAAAGCCTGAAAGCTGCAGGCGTTGATCCTGCAACCATCACCAAAGTGATTTTCACTCATGCCCATCCCGATCATTTGTTCGGGTCGCTTGGCGCTGATGGCAAGCCGAACTTCGCCAATGCATCGTTCCACATGGCTGAAAATGAAATCGATTTCTGGTCGGCACCAGATCTTGCCTCAAAAATGCCAGAGTCAATGCAGGGCATGGTGAAGGGCATTCAGGCGCAGCTTACGGGTCTGAAAGACAGAATGATGACTTTCAAAATCGGGGCGGAAGTGGTGCCGGGTGTTGGCGTCATCGATACTGCCGGTCACACGCCAGGCCATGTGTCGTTTGAACTTGCAGGCGGCGATGGTCTGGTTTTGACAGGAGATGCCATCACCGTGCCAAACGTCTTCTTCGCCCATCCTGAATGGAAGTTCGGCTTTGATGCAGATGGAGAGCTTGCCGGCAAGAATCGCCGCGCCCTGCTTGAAAATGCCGCGACTGGCAAAAAGCAGTTGCTGGGCTATCATTGGCCATACCCCGGTCTTGGCATGGCGGAAGCCAAAGACAACGCATTCGTCTACGTGCCCAAC
>CAXTLE010000020.1:0-20778 GCA_964244855.1 uncultured Aestuariivirga sp.
CGCCCCACTTTCGGCCCCTATCTGCAATTGATCGGAGCCAAGCGTGCCTATGAGCCTGCCGCACTTGCCATCATTGCCTTCGTCATCACCTGGGCTTGCATGGGCCTGCTACAAATTGCAGGCGGTGCCGCACGCAATACCAGTGGAGCCAAAAAATGAGTTTTGTCGACATCCGCCAGATCAGCAAAAGCTACGGCCCCAACACTGTCGTACGCAATCTTGACCTTGAGATTGAAAAGGGCGAATTCATCTCGCTTCTCGGACCCAGCGGCTGCGGTAAAACCACCGTGCTGCGCATGATCGCCGGTTTTGAGAAGCCCAACGCGGGTAACATTGTTGTGGATGGTGAAGACGTCACATATCTCAATCCGGCACAGCGCAATGTCGGTATGGTGTTTCAGGCCTATGCGCTGTTTCCGAATATGACGGTTGCAGAAAACGTGGCCTTTGGCCTGAAGGTTGCGGGCAAATCTGTTTCCGAAATCAAATCCCGCGTTGCTGAAATGCTTGACCTCGTGAAACTGCCGCAACTGGGCGACCGTTATCCCTATCAATTGTCAGGTGGGCAGCAACAACGCATTGCCCTTGCCCGCGCCCTTGCAATCAGCCCCCGCATTCTTCTTCTCGATGAACCGTTGTCGGCTCTCGATGCCAAAATCCGCGTGTCCCTGCGTGAAGAAATCCGCAGCGTGCAACGCAAGCTCGGTATCACCACAGTGTTCGTCACCCATGACCAGGAAGAAGCCCTGTCGATGTCCGACCGCGTGGTGGTAATGAGTGAAGGCCGCATAGAACAATTGGGAACACCACTCGAAATCTATAACCAGCCGAAGACGCGTTTTGTTGCTTCATTTGTTGGAACGCTGACCATCCTGTCTGCAAAGATCCTGGACCCCAAGACCGGATCATTGTCGATTGACGATCAGAGTGTTGCAACAACCTCGGCTTTGTCAGGCGCTACCGGACAAGGCGTATCTGTCGCGCTGCGGCCAGAGGCCATAGCCTTGGGTAAAGGCCGTGCCGCAGCCAATCGTCTGCAGGCCCATGTTACAGATGTCAATTTTCTGGGTTCAATTATACGTGTCGGAATGCGTCTTGGCACGCAGGACATTTCACTCGACATGTTCAATCAGGCCAGCAACAAACCGCCAGTTGTGGGGTCGCCTGTAACAATCAACTTCGAACCTGCAGATCTTGTTGTATTGGAGCACTGACGGCCCGCAGTGTTGTCATCGTATATTCATTGAACAGCGACATGAATGACGAAAATCAGGCGGAGCCGCACATGCCCAAACTTGGACCCGAACCCTTCATTCACCCTCATGTTCATGTCCAAAATTCCAAGCTGGGCTCCTTTGTCGAAATCGGCGAGGCTGCGAGAATTCTCGAGAGCACAATCGGCAACTACAGCTACACAGACCGCTATGCCGATATTGCCTATTCCTTCCTCGGCAAATTTGTGAATGTCGCAGCCTTCAGCCGTATCAACCCGGGCGAACACCCGCATCACCGGGCGTCTCTGCATCATTTCATGTATCGATCCAGTTATTACTGGCCGGAAGAAACCGACGAACAATTGGTGTTTGACTGGCGGCGGTCAAGACCTGTCCACATCGGCCACGACACATGGATCGGTCATGGTGCCATCATCATGAAGGGTGTTACCGTGGGCAATGGCGCGGTCATTGCGTCCAATGCTGTTGTCACCAGAAACGTACCACCCTATGCCATCGTCGGCGGGCTGCCGGCAAAGTTCATCAAGTGGCGGCACCCGCCGCAAGTGGCAGATCGCTTGCAGGCCATGGCGTGGTGGGATTGGGACCATGAAACCCTCCGTGTTGCCTTGCCGGATTTTCGTGCATTGAGTGCGGAGGCGTTCATTGAAAAATATGAAGGTGAGGCTTCGACGAACATCGTCACGCAAGCGTTACAATCGGTTGCTTGAAGTTGCCATGGATTTGAATTCGCCAAATGCGCGCGCTGCTGCCATGCGTCTGTTTGCATTGGCACCTTGGCCGATCTTCAATGCGCTGACCGAAACCTACTCAACCGATGGCCACACGGTGCTGCGCGGACCCGAAACGGGCCTTGTCATGCTGCGGGGTTGCATGGGATCAACTGGCAATGCCTTCAATTTTGGCGAAGCCACCGTCACACGCTGTACACTCTCCTTGCCCTCGGGAATCGAGGGCCATGCCTATGTGATGGGCCGCAATACCGAACACGCCAAACGCGCAGCACTCTGCGACGCTCTCTATCAGGCAGCACCAGAAAAACTGGCCCCCATTCTCGGTGCCATCGAGAGCCACCTCGCGTCCTGCCATCAAACGGTGGCGGCCAAGGCAGCAGCTACAAAAGTGGATTTCTTCACCATGGTGCGCGGCGATGTCTGATGTTCACATTCTGCAATCCCCTCAGCAATTGGCTGTCGCGTTCCGCGCCATTCTCGGCAGTTTTTCAAAGCCAGCAGTACCCACATCGATTGTCAAAGTGGGAAGTGCCCCTTCTCCACTTCTTCCGTCCACGGCTGCAATAGCGCTGACATTGTTTGATTACCAAACACCTATTTGGCTTTCTGCCGAATTGAACACCGACGCGGTTCGAAAGTTCCTGCGTTTTCAAACAGGCGCACCGCTCGCCACTGATCCGGCTACAGCAAGTTTCGCCATTGTCACACTCGCCGAAGCACAAACCGACTGGCCCGGTTTCAATCTTGGCAGTCACGAATATCCGGATCGCTCCACCACCGTCATTTTGCAGGTGCCTTCGCTCACAACAGGTGCTGCGGTGCGTGTCTCAGGTCCGGGCCTCAAGGATCCTGTTGATTTTCACGTTGCAGGGTCAACGCCCGGTTTTTGGCAGCACATTCAGATGAACAACAGCCTGTTCCCCATCGGCAATGATTTCATGTTTGCAAGCCCAGAGACAATAGCAGCCCTTTCGCGCTCAGCACGAGTCGCAATGCTGGAGCATGCCTGATGTATGTGGCGGTCAAGGGTGGCGAACAGGCCATTGATGCAGCACATCGCTTGCTGGCTGAAGAACGCCGTGGCGACCCGTCGGTACCCGACCTCACGCTTCAGCAGATTTCTGAACAACTCACCTTGGCGGTTGATCGCGTGATGACTGAGGGCTCGCTCTATGATCGCGAGTGGGCAGCCCTTGCGGTCAAGCAATCGCGTGGTGATTTGATTGAAGCGATCTTCCTGATCCGTGCCGCCCGCACAACGCTGGCGCGTTTTGGCTATGCCGAACCTCTGGACACAAAATCCATGCGGGTGAAGCGACGCATTTCCGCGGCCTTCAAGGATATTCCAGGCGGGCAAATTCTGGGCCCCACATTCGACTACACCCATCGTCTCCTCGACTTCGATTTGGCCGGACCACAGCAAATGGAAGCCGTAGCAACGGCACCTGCTGATCTCACGCAAACGATACCACGCGTACTCGAAATGCTGGGGTCAGAAGGCTTGGTGGAAAACCCGTCCGGCGAAGAAAAAACACCTGAAGACCTTACACAGGATCCGCTGGATTTTCCGGCAGGGCGTGACTTGCGCCTGCAAAATCTGGCACGTGGCGACGAAGGCTTTTTGCTGTCACTCGCCTATTCCACCCAACGTGGCTATGGCCGCACACACCCCTTTGCCGGTGAAATCCGTCTGGGCATGGTCGAAGTCTCGTTCACGCCGGAAGAGCTGGGATTTCCCATCGTGATTGGCGAAATCATGGTGACGGAATGCGAGATGATCAACCAGTTCAAGGGCTCCACAAAAATTCCACCACAGTTCACGCGCGGCTATGGCCTGGGCTTTGGCCAATGTGAGCGGAAGGCGATGTCAATGGCCTTGGTGGACCGTTCCCTGCGGGCGGTCGAGTTGGGTGAGGAGCATAATTCACCCGCCCAGGATGAAGAGTTCGTGCTCTCCCATTCCGACAATGTGCAGGCCACTGGATTCGTCGAACATCTCAAACTTCCGCATTACGTCGACTTCCAGTCGGAACTGGTGATGTTGCGCAAGATGCGGGACGATATCCTTAGTGGGAAACGCGAGGCCGCCGAATGAATGTGCCGACTTACAACTTCGCCTACCTCAACGAACAAACCAAACGCATGATCCGCCGCGCCATTCTCAAGGCAGTAGCAATCCCCGGCTATCAAGTGCCCTTCGCCAGCCGCGAAATGCCAATGCCTTTCGGCTGGGGTACCGGTGGTGTGCAGGTGACTGCGGCAGTGTTGACTGCTGATGACGTGCTGAAAGTGATTGATCAGGGTGCAGACGACACAACCAATGCAGTTTCAATCCGCAAGTTTTTTGTCAAAACCTCCGGTGTGGCAACGACGGAAAAAACCGAAGATGCAACCATCATTCAGACCCGTCACCGCGTGCCCGAAACCCCGCTGACGGAAGACCAGATTTTGGTATTTCAAGTGCCTATTCCGGAACCGCTGCGCTTCCTCGAACCACGCGAAACCGAAACCCGCAAAATGCATGCGCTCGAAGAATATGGCGTGATGCACGTAAAACTTTACGAAGACATCGCACTGTACGGCCAGATCGCAACCACCTATGCCTATCCGGCAAAAGTGGCAGACCGCTATGTGTTCGATCCGTCGCCCATTCCGAAGTTTGACAATCCGAAACTCGACAATTGCCCGGCGCTGCAGCTCTATGGTGCGGGTCGCGAGAAGCGCATTTACGCTGTGCCGCCCTATACAAAAGTCAAAAGTCTCGATTTTGAAGATCATCCGTTTGAGGTGCAGACATGGGACAAGCCCTGTGCCATTTGCGGTGTGCATGGCAGCTTTCTTGACGAGATCCTGACCGACGACAAGGGTGGCCGCATGTTCGTTTGCTCTGATACTGATTTCTGCGCCAAGCAGCAGGAACCGACAACGTGACGCCACTTCTCAAGGTCGAAAACATCGGCAAGACCTATGGCCATCGTGTGGGCTGTCAAGATGTCTCTTTCGAACTTCATGCCGGGGAAGTGTTGGCGATTGTGGGTGAGTCCGGTTCTGGAAAAACCACGTTGCTGCGCTGCTTGTCGGGCCATCTGCAAGCTTCGTCGGGCGCCATAACCTATGCCACGCGTGATGGCCGCACGGTCAATCTGGCTGACCTCAGCGAAGCCGAACGTCGGATGTTGATGCGCACGGATTGGGGCTTTGTGCATCAGGATGCCCGTGAAGGTTTGCGCATGGGCGTTTCCGCCGGAGCCAATGTGGGCGAACGCATGATGGCGGTGGGTGCACGGCACTACGGCCAAATCCGCACAGCAGCTGAAGATTGGTTGGCGCGCGTCGAAATTTCAAAAGACCGTATGGATGACAGCCCATGGGCCTATTCCGGGGGCATGCGGCAACGCTTGCAGATCGCCCGCAATCTCGTTACCTCACCACGGCTGGTGTTCATGGATGAGCCCACGGGCGGGCTTGATGTGTCTGTGCAAGCACGTCTGCTCGATCTCATTCGCGGTCTGGTGCGCAAGTTCAATCTCGCAGCGATTGTAGTGACCCACGATCTTGCTGTGGCCCGTTTGCTATCATCACGGATGATCGTGATGCAGCAGGGCCGCATCATCGAAACCGGTCTTACCGATCAAGTGCTGGAAGACCCGCAATCGCCATATTCGCAACTGCTTGTGTCGTCGGTTTTGCAGGTGTGAACGTGAATACTGTTCTTGAAATTGAAGGCTTGCAGAAGTCATTCTCGCTGCACCAGCAGGGTGGTGTGCGTATTCCCGTCTTTGACAATTTGAATGTCGAAGTGGCAGCGGGTGAAGCCGTTGCCATCACTGGTCCATCGGGTCGGGGCAAGAGTTCTTTGCTGAAACTGATTTACGGCACCTACCGCGCGTCAGGGGGGCACATCAATGTGCGAGATGGCGATGAGTGGCATGATGTCGTTCGATCAGCACCCCACGAGATCCTCAAACTGCGCCGCACCACCATTGGTTACGTCACGCAATTTTTGCGCGTCATACCCCGTGTTCCCGCAGACATCATAGTGGCCGAACCCCTGTTGGAACGTGGAATTGGGGAACCAGCCGCACTGGCAAGAGCACGGGAACTGCTGGGCTTTCTGAATATCCCTGAACGACTCTGGCATCTGTCCCCCATGACTTTCTCTGGTGGCGAACAGCAACGTGTGAACATCGCCCGTGGCTTTGCCGCGCATTTTCCCGTTCTGCTGCTGGATGAACCAACTTCGTCTCTGGACGCTGCAAACCGTGAAAAGGTGATGGAATTGATTGACCTCGCCCGTGCAGGCGGCAGTGCTGTTATTGCGGTGTTCCATGATGAGGCTGAACGCCAAAAGGTTTGTTCACGCGACGTCGCATTGGGCTGACACGCAACCGTCACAGGATACGGCAAAAATACAAATATGCGCCACGCCATCTACTACGTCCCTGATCCTTCGTCTGCCCTGCACGAGCTTGGTTCTTACTGGCTTGGCCGCGATGTATTTTCGAACGCAACTTTGCCGCAACCAGATGACCGTTTGACAGGCTTTAACATGGATGCCTGCCGCTACGGTTTTCACGGCACCTTGAAGCCGCCCTTCCGCATGAAAGAAAATGTGTCGATTGACGCTTTTGAATCGGCTTTGAGAAACCTTGCAAATCAGCACGAGAGTTTTTCAATTGGCCCGCTTGAACTGCGCATGATCGACAGGTTTCTGGCTTTGGTGCCAGCTGACGAGAATGTCGAACTCTCGCATCTCGCGGCTGACTGTGTGCAACAGCTTGATAATTTTCGCACCCCACCCGGTGAAGCCGAGATGCGAAAGCGTCGCGCGGCTGGCTTGACAGTCACACAGGACGCGCTGTTGCAACGCTGGGGTTACCCTTACGTGCTTGAGGAATTTCGCTTTCATCTGACATTGACGTCTCGCCTCAGTGCCGAAGACGCAGAATGGATCCACCCACTTGCGCAGTCACATTTTAAAACTGTTATTGGACGTCCCCTGCAAATTGACGCCATCACCCACATGGTCGAACCGGATAATGGCGAAGACTTTCTCGTCAGGCAACGCATGCCGCTCGTTTACAATGCATTGAAGGCTGCCTGATGTTGGAACAGGTCTACAAGAACGCACAGATTGTTTTGCCACATGATACAATTGTCGGCACGGTGGTTGTAAGGGATGGTTTCATCTTTGACATTGCGACAACTCCAACAATGGCGCCCGGCGAAGACCTGGACGGTCATTATCTGATCCCCGGCCTTGTGGAATTGCATACCGATCACCTGGAACAACACTATCACCCACGCCCCGGCGTTACATGGCCAGCAGTGTCTGCTGTGATGGCGCATGATGCGCAGATTGCAGCATCAGGCATCACTACAGTCTACGATGCATTGCGTGCGGGCACCTTCGATCCCAATGATCTCGCAGCTCACTTTGCCGTTGTGCTCATGCAAGCAATCACGTCTGCGCAACAGGGTAACCAACTTCGCGCCGAACACTTCGTCCACTTGCGCTGCGAAATGCCATGTGTGGACACCACCGAAGCCGCACACATGATTTCAGAAGCAGGCGATATTCACTTGTTTTCGATCATGGACCACACCCCCGGTGCCCGGCAGTTTTTGTCGCTCGACAAGTTCAAGGAATATTATTTCGGAAAAAAGCTCATCTCGCCTGAAAGTATGAATAGCTACATTGCCGAACGAATGGACATGCAGCAGAAACACGCCAGCAGCAACAAGCGCAACATTCTGGCTTTGGCACAATACTTGGGCGTCAGACTGGCCAGTCACGATGACGCAACCGTCGCACATATTGATGAAGCTCTGGCAGACGGCGTGTCGATTGCAGAATTCCCGACCACGCGTGAAGCGGCTGAAGCAGCACACCAAAAAGGCTTGGCGGTGCTGATGGGTGCACCCAATGTAGTGCGCGGCGGTTCGCACTCCGGCAACATCTCCGCAGCGACCGTTGCCGCATATGGCCACCTTGATGTGCTCTCGTCGGACTATGTGCCTTGCAGTCTTCTCTCCGCAGTTTTTGAACTGACCAAAAGCGTGGATGGTTTTGAATTGCACGACGCCGTGCGGCTGGTCACGTTGAATCCTGCCAAAGCGGTGGGCCTCGTTGACCGGGGAGCAATTGAGATTGGTCGTCGCGCGGACTTGGTTCAAGTCGCAAACAGTGGTGATCAGCCCGTGGTTCGCCGCGTCTGGCGTGAAGGCCTGCGGGTAATGTGATGTCGCAAAAGCTCGGACATCTGGTACTTGTGGTGGGTCCAAGTGGTGCTGGCAAGGACAGCGTGATCAATGGTGCAAAATTGCATTTTGCCGCCAACCCGAGGATTATCTTTCCCCGCCGTGTGGTGACCCGAAAGTCGATTGCTACAGCTGAAGATCATGACACATTGACCGAGTTGGAATTCTCTACCGCCGTATCCAACGGAGAGTTCTCGATCTGGTGGAAAGCCCACGATAACTCCTATGGCATTCCGCATTCCATCGAAGGGGATATCCGGTCGGGCTGCACAGTGGTTTTCAATTGCTCGCGCGATGTAATTGCAGAAGCAGCCACAAAATTTCTGAAGGTTACAATTGTTGAAATTACGGCCCCACGCGATGTTCTCGTTGAACGCATTATCAGTCGCGGGCGTGAAAATCGCGAGCAGGCAGTACAACGCGTATCCAGGCTGGTAAAAGCATTTCCGCCGCATGTGCCCGTGGTGGAAATTGAAAATTCGGGAATGCTCGACAGTGCTGTCGAATCTCTCTGCAGAATTATTGCACCCAATTTTCAACGCCGCCTCGCTTCGGCAAGCTAGATATTCACTGAATATTGGTCTGGGCATCACCCGCGATGGCTTTTCGCAGCCTGCTCGACACGAAATCGATTGCTGTCACAGTCAACAGGATGAGGATGACCAAAAAGCACACCGTCTGCCATTCCAGTGTGCGGATTTGTTCGGTCAAGGTCAGACCAATGCCACCCGCTCCCACAATGCCAATGATGGTGGCAGAGCGGGTGTTCGATTCAAAATAGTAGAGCAGCTGACTGATGAACAATGGCAGTACCTGCGGAATGATGCCGAACCGGATACTGTGAAGCGGAGATCCCCCCGCTGCGACCACGCCTTCAATGGGGCGTTTGTCGGCAGCCTCAATGGTTTCAGAAAACAGTTTCCCGAGGGAACCGATGTCTGAGCTCATAATCGCCAGGACTCCGGCGAAGGGACCCAAACCCACAACATTAACCCAAATCAACGCCCAGATCAGCATGTCCACACCACGCAGCGTATCAAAACTGCGGCGCGTCACAAACCGCACGATCTTCGAGACCGTTGTATTGCGTGCCGCAAAAAAGCCGAGTGGAAAGGCCAGAGCCGCAGCGAGGAGTGTACCAAGAAAAGCAATTGCAACCGTTTCACCAAGCGCGTGCAGGTAGCGCAACAAGTCTTGGCTATCTCCCCAACTGGGTGGAAACATAAGCATGACAAAACTGCCAAGTTTGGCAATTCCGATAATCAATTTTGAAATCGAAAACCCAAGATGCAAAAGCCCGAAGCCCAGCAACGCGAGCATGGCAACTGCAAGCACATATCCAGACCATGATTGCGGCTTGAAAGCATCTTCATAGCGTTGCCGTAACGCAGCCTCAGACTGTTCGGGTGCTTGCATGAACAGGTCTCTCTAATTGGCTTGCGAGATAAAGCGATGGCGCAACCGCTCGGTGACGAGGTCGATAATGAAAACCGTGAGGATGATCAGCACAAGAATGGCTGAAATATCGGGGTAATAGAATTTGCGTATGGCCTCGATCAAATCCTGCCCGATGCCACCTGCACCCACAAATCCCATGATCGACGCCCCCCGCACATTGACCTCAAAGCGTAACAGCGCATAACTCAGGAAATTCGACACAACTTGCGGCAACACGGCAAAACGCATGGTCTTGCTCCAGGAGCCGCCATTGGCGATCAGACCTTCCACGGGCTTCTGGTCAATGTTTTCCAACACCTCATAGAACAGTTTTCCAAGAGCACCGAGCGTGTGCAAAGCCAGCGCCAGAACCCCGGCCATGGGGCCCAGCCCAAAAGCAATCACAAAAATCAAAGCGAACACCAGTTCCGGAACAGTGCGGCAGAATTCGAGAAACCGCCTGGTGACAGACAGAACGGGCCTGGATACTCCGAGATTACTTGCAGCAAGGAAGCAAAGAAAGAAGCCACCAATGGCACCGAGCAATGTGGCAACATAGGCAATGAGCAGAGTCTCAGCCAGTTTGATCAACCACTTGGACAGACCCCAATACCAGCCCTGCACATCAAACAGTACAAAGCGACCATTCATTTCGCCGCTGTCGAGCAGAAAAATCCTGCCAATGTAATTGGGAAACTTGTGGACGTTCTGAAAAAACAGGCCAAGATCGACTTCAGCCATCCAGCCTGCCAACAGGATTGCAAACAACAACCCGGCCGCGCCCAGAACTAAGGAGCTCCTCCGTCTCGCCACTGCTTCCGCATAGCCCGTCAGCAATAGAGCTATGCGATCTTGCGATGTCATGTTGTTTGTGATCACGGCGTCAAGTGATGCCCATACAGACGAAGGGCCCATTCAACTGAACAGGCCCTTCACCGCATGAATAGTTTAAGTCGCTTTTTTGCGCAGTGCGTCGACGAACTTGTTCAGCTCAACAATCACTTCGTAGTCCTTATGTGTTGTCGGCTGCCAGATCTGGCGTTGACCATCGGTCATGATCTTGAAGGCTTCCGCATCCTTCTTTTCAATGCCGAAATAAGCTTCGCGGATGGCGGCGCGCAGTTCTTCAGGCAGAGTTGTGAGATAGGCTGTTGGCGAATTCACAATGATGTCTGACTTGAAGATGATGCGGAAGTCTGCGTATTTGGCCATCTTCTTGGTTTCCATGCGCATCAGCATGGAATCCTTTTCATCATTCCACCAATTGAAGGCCGCGTCCACCTGTCCCTGTTGCAGGGCAATGATCGCATTCTCGTGACTGCCGGTATAGACAACGTTGGAGAAATACTTCTCGGGATCTATGCCCATCTTGTCCATGGCAAAGCGTGGCACATTGTTGCCGGACGTGGAGTTCGGATCAACCAACCCAAGGTTCTTGCCCTTCAGGTCTTCAATCGACTTGATCGGGCTGTCTTTCTTCACATAGAGAACGGAGTAATAGCCCTTCGTTCCGTCCTTGTTTACTTCCATTGCGAAGGGCTCAATCTTCGCACCATTCATGAAAGCGCGTGCATATGATGCAGGACCATACTGGGCGATGTGAATATTTCCGGCAATCTGGCCTTCGATGACAGCGGCATAGTCATTGGCAATGCGCAGTTTGACTGGCACGCCCAGTTCCCTCGACAAATAAGCCACGAAAGGCCCATAGCGCTTTTCAACACCCGTTGCGTTTTCATCTGGAACGACGGCAAATGTCAGTTCCTTGATGTCGGCCTTCCAGTCAGCAAGGGCGGGCAGTGCGAATGATGCACCAGCGACGAGGCCAGCAGTACTTTGGATAAAGTGACGGCGGTTGATCATGTGTTTGATCTCCTGTTGTATGTTGAAAGGCTCAGGCGGCGTAATCCAAAACCTGAACCGGTTGCCTTCTTGGTCGTGCGGCGGCCTTGCTTGGCACGTCGATCACGTCATTGGCCTCAAGTCCGTAGAGATCGATAACTGCATCTTCTGTCAGGGCTTCAGGCGATCCGTCAAACACCACACGTCCCGCTTTCATGCCAATCAGGCGTGAACAATAGGCGCGTGCAAGTTCGAGGGAATGGAGATTGCAAAGAACCGTAATGCCTGATGTCTGGTTCAGGCCTTTCAAGGCATCCATCACCGCTTGCGTGTTGCGAGGGTCGAGCGATGCCACCGGCTCATCTGCGAGAATAATCTTTGGATTTTGTATGAGTGTGCGGGCAATGGCCACGCGCTGTTGTTGCCCGCCCGACAGGCTTTCGGCCCGTTGTCCGGCCAAGTCACCTAGATCCAATGCGTCAAGTGCGCGAATGGCCTTGAGCTTTTCTGCTTCGGGCCAGATTTCCAACAGTGAAGCAAATGTACTTAACGCATTGATGCGACCCATGAGCACATTGGTCATGACGTCGAGACGGCCTGCAAGGTTGAACTGTTGAAAAATCATGCCGCAGCTTGCACGCCAATCTCTCAGCGGTTTACCCCGCAATGCTGTAACGTCGCGACCTTCAAACAATACCCGTCCTGCTGAGGGATCTACCAAGCGATTTATACAGCGCAGCAGTGTCGACTTTCCAGCACCCGAACGCCCGATAATGCCAACAAAACTTCCATCAACAATGTTCAGCGACACATTCTGCAAGGCCGCCTTGCCATTGAATGATTTTCCGAGATCGCTGATCTGAAGCATGTGAACCACCCTTGCTGAACATCAATGAACACAGACTGCAACACAGCTACATGACGCTTGTGTTGAAGTTCAGTGACGGGGCGCCGGACTAGAAAATCAACGCTGTGATCGGCACTTCATAGGGCTTTGCCACGCGCCGTGGGAGCGTCTCAAGCACGGGAGCTGCCACACGGCCGTGCCACCGCAGAATTTCAAATCTGCCATCATGGTGCTCTACCAAGGCTGTGCAACTTTCCACCCAGTCGCCGTCGTTCAAATAATGCATGCCATCAATCATGCGGTCGTCTGGCGTGTGAATGTGGCCACAAATGACGCCCTGGCAATTCTGTTGTTTGGCGTCCCGCACCACGGCGTCTTCAAAGCGAGACAGAAATTCAACCGCCTTTTTGACTTTGTACTTGAGGAAGGCCGAGAGCGACCAATAGGGCATTTTGAAAAAGCGCCTCGCCTTGTTGAGGCCCGCATTCAGTGACATGGAAACTTCGTAAGCCTGATCACCCAGTTTGGCGAGCCATGGCGCAAAACAGACAACGCCGTCAAATTTGTCGCCGTGCAGTACAAGATATCGTTTTCCGGTGGCGGACGTGTGCACAGCTTCTTCAAGCACCCGGACTTTGCCAAAACGCAGGTTTACGAAGTCACGAAAGTTCTCGTCATGATTGCCGGGAATGTAGATCAGTTTCGTGCCCTTGCGCGCTTTTCGCAGCAACTTCTGAATGACATCGTTGTGACTCTGTTGCCAATGCCAATGCTGGCGCAATGACCAGGAGTCAACAATATCTCCCACAAGATAGAGATATTCCGATTCCGTGTGGCCGAGAAAATCAAGAAACGCATCAGCTTGCGCACGCTTCGTGCCCAAATGAATATCAGATACAAAAATTGCCCGGTAGCGCTGAATGACGTCTGGTTTCTGAAACATGTGTGGCCTTGCTGTGTGTTTGCAAGCGCTCAATGATTTTCATGAAACTTTAATGACGGTTCATCAGCACACGAATGATCCGAGACACGTCTGTCACATGACGAAATTATTCCAGCGATGTCACAACATGAATCTGGAACCCGACATGACATCCACACTTACGCTTCAACAACCCCGCAAAAACGCCCAAAAACTTCTGGGTAAAGCAGTTCACAAAAATCGGGCTTTTTCCATTGACGGCATTTTGGAACGGTTGTTTTCGAAGGCGTTCAACGGTCTGGTCTATTCGCAAATCTGGGAAGATCCGGCGGTTGACATGAAAGCCATGGCCATCGAGCCGCATCATCATATTGTTGCCATTTCATCAGGCGGTTGCAATGTCTTGAGTTACCTCACGGCAAATCCGGCAAAGATAACAGCAGTTGACCTGAGCCCCGCCCACGTGGCCCTCGTCAAGTTGAAAATGGCAGGACTGCAAAATCTGCCGGACTGGCAGAGCTTTTATCGTTTCTTTGGCGAGGCCAAGTCCCGCGAAAACTATGTCGACTACGATGGGTATCTGCGCGACAATATTGACGGGCAGACCCGTCGCTACTGGGAAAGCCGCCTGCCGACGGGTCGCCGCCGTCTGTCACGCTTTGCATCCAACATCTATCGGCGCGGCTTGCTCGGGCGGTTCATTGCAACGGGGCACATGCTGTCGCGCTTGGTGGGTGTCGATTTGAACCGGCTCACATTGTGCGAAACCATGGCGGCGCAGCGTGCCTATTTTGATTCTGAAATTGCGCCGTTATTTGACAAACGTGTCGTGCGCTGGCTCACAAACTACCGCGCCTCGCTTTTCGGCCTCGGCATTCCTCCATCACAATATGAAGCTCTTTCTGGCGGAAAACCCATGGCAGATGTGCTGCGTGGTCGCCTCGAGAAGCTGGCCTGTGACTTTCCGATGTCCGAGAATTATTTTGCGTGGCAGGCCTTCAACCGAGGCTATGCGCCAAACGCAGCAGGTCCTCTGCCACCCTACTTGCAAGCCGCCCAATTTGAAAATCTGAGCAACCGCGTGGATCGTTTGGTCATGCTGCATGCGTCCCTGACCGAAACAATCGCAAACATGCCTATAGCGACTGCTCACCGTTTTGTTTTGCTGGACGCGCAAGATTGGATGGATGATCAACAGTTGAATGCGTTGTGGTCAGCGATCACAAAAGCGGCCGCACCCGGCGCCCGCGTGATTTTCCGGACGGCAGGTGAGACAACAATACTGCCGGGTCGCGTTGAAAATGCTGTTCTGAACCAGTGGTCCTATCTGGAAGAACTGTCGTCCACCCTCAACACGCAAGACCGTTCATCGATTTATGGAGGTTTTCATGTCTATCAGCTCAAACGTTGATACCGGGTTTGCTGAAGCCGAACACAAATCCAGCATGGACAGGATGTACCGCGTGCAGCGACATTTTTATGATGTCACCCGCGCCTATTATCTCTTGGGGCGAGACCATTTGATTGATGAACTGCAACCACCGGCCCGCAGCAAGGTGTTGGAAATCGGTTGCGGCACCGGACGCAACATTGTCCAAGCCGCAGGCAAATATCTGGACGTGACGTTCCACGGCATTGATATCTCCGACGAGATGTTGAAAAGCGCCACGTCGGCTGTTGGCCGAAATAATCTCATGCACCGCGTCAAACTCGCGCAAGCCGACGCGGTGACGTTCAACAGTCAACATGTTTTTGGTCAGACTGGCTATGACCGCATTTATTTTTCCTACACATTGTCAATGATTCCAAACTGGCAGGGTGCCCTTGAAAATGCACTTACCCAGCTTTTGCCACAGGGCGAACTCCACATCGTCGATTTTGGGCAATGCGAAAAACTGCCAAAACTCTGCCGGTCCGTGTTGCAAAGGTGGTTGGCACAGTTTCATGTTTACCCCAGAGCCACGCTGCGTGATATATTGCCGACGGATCATGCGGATGTTGTGAAGCACACCACGTTTAACGCGCTACACAGAGGTTACACTTGGCATTTGGTGGCACGGCCAACTGTCATCAATTGTGTCAATGCACATTGAAATGTTTGGAAACTGGTGCTGCCAGAGAGAATCGGACTCTCGACCTCTCCCTTACCAAGGGAGTGCTCTACCACTGAGCTACGGCAGCGACGCGTTTGTCCGGGACAAATCACCGGAATTGGCGCTCCCTTGCCACAGCTCGGCGTTTACTGCAACTACCTTGGTGCATGACCGAGAAGCAATCAGCCAAAGACACTGCCAAACGCGCTGCTGACCGCCGGAAACGACAGACTGAGGCGTTGCGGGCCAATCTGAAACGGCGGAAAGAGGCGGGGGAATCCACTGAACCCGAACCACCCGACAACGAGTCCTGAGTTTTCCGCTTTTAGATTAGTCATTGCCCCAAAGCCGCCATATATGCTTGTAAGCAGGGGAACAGGACGCTTCGGCACTGCAACATCATCGTAGCAGGTGCCATTTCAGGGGAATATTCGCATGGATCGTATCCGCATTCGCGGTGGTAACAAGCTGAACGGCACCATTGACATTTCGGGGGCTAAAAACGCTGCCCTGCCCCTGATGATCATTCCGCTGCTGACGCCGGACCTGGTGACGCTGCACAATGTGCCACGCCTCGCCGATGTATTGCGCCTGCAGAAAATCCTCAACAACCACGGCGTTGACATCACCACGGCGGGAAAGCGCGTCGGCCAGACCAACATGGCGGGTGAGACGCTGAAGATTTCCGCCAAGACCATTGTCGACACCACCGCCCCCTATGACCTCGTGTCAAAAATGCGCGCCTCCTTCTGGGTGTTGGGGCCGCTGATTGCCCGCATGGGTGAAGCGAAAGTATCCCTGCCCGGCGGCTGCGCCATTGGTACGCGTCCCGTCGACATGCATTTGCAGGCCATGGAAAAACTTGGGGCACACTGCGAAATCGAAAATGGCTATGTCATCGCCAAGGCGAAGAACGGTTTGAAGGGCGGGCATATCTCCTTCGCCAAAGTCTCTGTCGGTGCCACCCATGCAGCCTTGATGGCGGCAGTGCTGGCCAAGGGCGATACAACAATTGAAAACGCCGCAACCGAACCGGAAATCGGCGACGTTGCCGAATGCCTCGTCAAGATGGGGGCCAAGATCGAAGGCATCCATACCCGCACGCTGAACATCACCGGCGTCACATCACTGCACGGCACCGAACACACTGTGATCTCCGACCGCATCGAAGCCGGCACCTATGCCATGGCCGCAGGCATGGCCGGAGGCGATGTGCTGTTGCGCGGTGCGCGGCCTGAAACTTTCGCCAACGCCATTCTCCAATTGCAGCGCGCTGGCGTTACCGTTGAAACCACCAATGACGGCATTCGTGTGAAGCGCAACGGCTCCGGCATTTTGCCCGTTGATGTTACCACAGACCCCTACCCCGGTTTCCCAACCGATTTGCAGGCGCAATTCATGGGGTTGATGACGGTGGCCAATGGCACCTCCCACATCCGCGAAACCATTTTCGAAAACCGCTTCATGCATGTGCAGGAACTGGCGCGTCTCGGGGCCGACATTCACCTGCATGGCGACATGGCGGAAGTGCGCGGCGTGAAGAAGCTGACAGGCGCCGACGTCATGGCAACAGACCTTCGCGCCTCCGCCACACTGGTCATCGCAGGTCTCATCGCGACCGGCGAAACCATGCTGCACCGGGTCTATCATCTGGACCGCGGCTTTGAAGCGCTGGAAGAAAAGCTGCAAGCCTGCGGTGCCGACGTCACCCGTATTTCAGGCTGACACCCGTGCTCCACCTCACGGCCCAAGATGCAGAAGATTTGCCCGCACTCTCGGCACAGATGCAGGACGCCGTCATTCGCGTCGCCGATATCCATTGGTCAGTGACGCAGAAGCGCTTCCTCATGGTGGCCAACCGTTATGCCTGGGACGCGCCGGAGGAAAAGCAACGCCGCCGCACCGGGCTTCGCTTCAACTTTGTGAAAAACGTGCGCCGCGCTGGCCCCAAAGGTCTGGTGCGCAATGGTGTATTGTCGCTGCTGGCTATCACCTTCGAGGCCGACAAGAAGGATCCATTGTCCGGCTTCATCACGCTGCAATGTTCAGGCGGTCACAGCATTCGCCTCGAAGTCGAATGCGTTGATGTGCAGCTCGACGACTTGGGACCGGCTTGGGGCACGTCATTGGCTCCTCATCATGACTAAAGTTGCAGAAGATCATAAATGAGAGTTGAAACACACCTTCCGATATATTCCCTCCCCCTTGTGGGGAGGGAGAAGATTTGCAAGCATGGCTGACCCCAGTCACAAACTGATCGCCGTCGAAATTGACGACAGCATTGGCCGCAGCGCCTCCCCCGAAGCCGAACATGAACGACGCGCCGCCATTTACGACCTGCTCGAAGACAACCGCTTCCAGCTCAGCAATGGTGTGGCTGGCCCCTATCACCTGATCCTCGCCAATCTCGAAAACCGTCTGGTGTTTGATGTACGCAATGACGCACAACAAAACATCGTCGCCTTCGGCCTGTCGATGACGCCGTTCCGCCGCATCGTCAAAGACTATTTCGAAATCTGCGAAAGCTATTACGACGCCATCCGCAACGCCAACCCCGCCCAGATCGAAACCATCGACATGGCGCGCCGGGGCTTGCACAATGAGGGCAGTGAAATCCTGCAGGAACGTTTGAAGGGCAAGGCCGACATGAGTTTTGACACAGCACGGCGCCTGTTCACACTGGTTTGCGCGTTGCTGGCATGAAAGATAAATCCATGCCATCCGCCGTGTTATTCATCTGTACACAGAATGCCATCCGCTCTCCCATGGCGGCAGCCCTCATGCATCACGCAGCGGGCCATAAAGTCTACGTCGCATCAGCAGGCATCCGCGCCGGAGACCCCGATCCCTTCGTCGGCATGATCATGGACGAAATCGGCCTCGACCTCACCCGCCACCGCCCCCACGCAATTGAAGATCTGGCCGATTCAGGCTTCGACCTTGTCATCACCCTCTCCCCCGAAGCCGAAACCTATGCCAGAGAGTTGGCAAGAACCATGGCCATAGACGTGGAAAACTGGCCCACCCCCGACCCCTCCGTGACACAAGGCAGCAGAAGCCAGATTTTGGATGCGTATCGCGAGGTGAGGGATGGGTTGAAAAAGAAGGTGAACGAGCGGTTTGGCTGAAACTTCACCCCTACCCGCTCTTCGCGGGGAGGGGCCGGGGGTGGGGGTGGGGACCTGTGCCGTTCCGATTTTTGACAGCGGCAAAGTGGGTCAGTATGAATGTCCAATCAGGATAATCGACACGAGAGACATCACGTCCGAAGTGCTATCAATTGCAGACGTGAAACCTCGAATTTCATTTGGCAGCTAAGGGCCAGGAGCGGCCATCAATTGTTTTTTCGGCCAAAAAAAGTTTACGTCAAAAGCAAAAATGCTTCTCAGTCATTACCATAATCAGGTTCGTATTCCATCTCACGTTGCTGTTGATCCTCATGAATGTAGTCTAAGTCGGCTGCTTCGATCTCTTCACTTCCCATGAGAGCTAGTTTGCACGTCGGACAACAAAATTCCCGGCCTACAAACTCACGATCAACTAATTCCCAAACAGCATATTCATCGTGCTGTTCGCTAATGTCTTCACCGGTCTGCTCACCGGCCATGAACGCACGACATTTGCAAGCAGGGCACTCCTCGATCCAAATTTCATCGTGGAGGACCTTGAACAGATCAGCCTGTTGTTGCGGCTGGCACAATGCTGCCTCTGCGGCCAATCGTTTCTGCTCAGCCTTTTTCAGTTCCCCGAACTGCGCCTTGGCGGCTTCCACACGAAGTTCGACCGCTGCATTTAAGGCTTTGGCTGCCTCTTCGAGTAATTGACGTGGAGCCTTTGCATCGTTTGCGCCAAGCCATTGTTCCAGAGAAGATGCCATCTGTTGCAGAATGGTGTCGCATGCATGCCAGTATCTCGCCTCCCACGCCTCAAGCCGCATAGTCCGAAAAGGAAGGTCGGCAGAGTGTAGTTCGGCGTTGCGCCGCTCCGCAATATCTTGACAGAATTTTTGTATCGTTTCGTCAAACTTAGGAACTAGATGTACAAGGCGCTCAAAAAGGGTTTTAGCTGTAATAGTCTTTACATCTGTCGTAATATTAACCCCGGCAGCAACGAACATCGATTTCCAGTGGTTCGGATCGACCACAAGGCTTGGATGCTGGCGCGCGAGAGCACTTTTACCGAGCAGCTCTAGCGCTAACGACGCCCAAAGTTGGTATTCATCAAGATCGCCGTTACCCTTTCGTGCTAGAGCGCGGCTGATGTAAACTTTTGATTTTGCATGGAGTGCGTCACCATTAATTGCGATGAAAACGTCCTCAGGCATCAATAAGAATCCTCGTTAGGCGTCGGCCCGAACTTTCGTCGGTCGGTCCACGGCCATGCAGCACGCGCCAGTTGTCAATTACTAGTATGTCGCCCTGCTGCCAACAGTGGATCTTAGGTGTGCCGTTGGCTAGCCGACTTGCAACAATGTCCAATGCAGCCTGCCCGCGCGTGTCAATTGCTTCAATGCAGCCCGGATCGTAACGCAAAAATGTATGATCAGGACGCAGAATGGTGGAGTAAAAAGAGCGTCGGCCTGCTCGTACTAGGATCGGAGCACTTTCAAGCATGTGAATTTCATCAGGCGAAAAATCTAGCGTGTGCCAATCGAACAACAGTGTTACGGCACCGGGTGAACCTGGATCGATGCATCCTAGCAGAAGATAACGGCATGGTTGCAGCCTATGGCTGAGCTCGACATGAAGCGGTAGGGATTCCAATCCATAGCGCGCGCTTAATGATCGGGGATGTGCAACACTTGCAGCTAATGGCCGAATAAGTTCTTCAATAGCGCCAGACCGGCCCGTAGCACGCGTTCCGAAGAAATCGCCAATGAGGTTGATCTCATTAACTACAGTATCAGCATCTAGTTTTGCAGCAACGCGGCAAGCCCAGCCATGCTCAGCAACCGAAACGGCAATTGATTGTTGGGTTACAATGGAGTTGTCGGTTAGCATGCTGCCAAGCAATAGCGCACAATGGAGAACTGAACTATTGGCAATTTAAAAGCGAACAGAAATAGCCATTGGAAGAAGAACGAACAGGTCCGCGTGCAAATTTGTGTGACGTACTTCCGCTTCGGGTCAATAACGTAGATTTCGCATCCTTGGTCAAATGCCTGCTCGGAGGTCAAAAGCGGACATTTAAATAAATCCACAGATTTCAGAAATTAATCCTTGACAAGCCCACATATTCCGTTCTATCTATGTTCCTGACGGTTCTGGAAAGGAGGGACAATGTCGACCATGTCACGTCATTGCCAGAACCGTGTGCAGCGCCTGCGAGATTTAGGGGGCGACACCCTCTTGTCTTCCGGGAGCCGGGGGTTAGCCCCAGGGATATTACGATCCCTGTTGTGTCCGAT
>CAXTLE010000021.1:0-20568 GCA_964244855.1 uncultured Aestuariivirga sp.
GGGGACATCGGGAGTCGTGATTTCTGTTCCCTCCCCCTTGTGGGGAGGGCTAGGGTGGGGGTCGCTCCGTCTTTGGACATTGAAAAGAATTCTTTGTTTTATTCGACGGTCTGAGCGACCCCCACCCCGACCCTCCCCACAAGGGGGAGGGAGAAGGCCTCAAATATGCCCCTCTCTGACTCAGAAATCGAACGCTATGCCCGCCACCTCGTCTTGCAGGAAGTTGGTGGACCTGGGCAAAACAGGCTCAAGGCTTCTTCCGTTTTGGTTATCGGCGCTGGTGGTCTGGGT
Source organism: uncultured Aestuariivirga sp. (assembly GCA_964244855.1). Taxonomy (GTDB): domain Bacteria; phylum Pseudomonadota; class Alphaproteobacteria; order Rhizobiales; family Aestuariivirgaceae; genus Aestuariivirga. The sequence continues at coordinate 292 of CAXTLE010000021.1, forward strand.
GCGCCCTTGCTCATGTATCTGGCGGCGGCGGGGGTGGGGCGGATTGGCATTGTGGATCATGACAGGGTGTCGCTTTCGAATTTGCAGCGGCAAGTCATTCATGCGACGGAGCGTGTGGGCATGCTCAAGACCGAGAGTGCGGCTGCACAGATCACATGCATAAATCCGCATGTTTTGGTGGAGCAGTACCCCTATCGATTGACCACGGACAATGCGCTTGATCTCATATCCCGCTATGACGTCGTCGCTGATGGCTGTGACAATTTCCCGACGCGGTTTCTGGTGAGTGATGCCTGTTACTTTACCAAAAAGCCTTTGGTCTCAGCTGCCGTCGGGCAGTTTGACGGGCAGATGTCCACTTTCAAGCCCTATGAAAACCAGAACCCGACGTATCGCTGTTTCATTGGCGATTTACCCGAACGCGGGTTGTTTCCGGCTTGTGAGGAGGCGGGGGTGATTGGGGCGCTGCCTGGTATCATCGGCTCCATGCAGGCCATGGAGGTGATCAAGCAGTTGCTCGGCATTGGTGAAAGTCTGGTGGGGCGGATTTTGATGTATGATGCGTTGTCGGCGCGGTTTTTTGAGACGAAGCTGGCTTGGTCGCCTGAAAATCCACTGACCGGGAACAATCCAACTATCCACGATCTACGCCCCCGCAACTATAACGACGGCTCCAGTCAAACCATATAAAGATTTCCTTATATAGTTCTTGCCGCCTTGAACCTGGCTTGCTATAGGCGCGTTCAATCACACACAGGATAAGGATCGATCATGAGCAAGCATGACTATGTTGTTGCCGATATCAAGTTGGCGGACTGGGGCCGCAAGGAACTGGATATGGCTGAAATTGAAATGCCGGGTTTGATGTCCACCCGTGCTGAATTTGCAGCTTCGCAGCCTTTGAAGGGTGCGCGTATTACGGGTTCGCTGCATATGACGATTCAGACCGCCGTTCTGATTGAAACCCTGAAAGCCCTGGGCGCCGATATCCGTTGGGCGTCCTGCAATATATTCTCGACACAAGACCATGCTGCTGCCGCCATTGCCGCTGCTGGCATTCCGGTATTTGCCGTCAAGGGTGAAAGCCTCAAGGAATACTGGGAATACACCGCCAAGATTTTCGAATGGCCCGATGGCAAGCCTACGAACATGATCCTTGATGATGGCGGCGATGCCACCATGTATATTCTGCTCGGTGAAGAGTCGGAATCCAACCCGGCCCTGATTGCGCATCCGAAGGCCGAGGAAGAAGAATATCTTTTTGCCCAGATCAAGAAGCGCCACAAGGAACAGCCGGGCTGGTTTGCGGAACAACGCAAAGCCATTATCGGTGTAACCGAAGAAACCACCACAGGTGTGCATCGTCTTTATGAATTGCAGAAGAAGGGCAAATTGCCATTCCCTGCCATCAACGTAAATGACTCGGTGACGAAGTCGAAGTTCGACAACAAGTATGGTTGCAAGGAATCATTGGTCGACGCCATTCGCCGCGGCACCGACGTGATGATCGCAGGCAAGGTTGCAGTGGTCTGTGGTTATGGTGATGTGGGCAAGGGTTCTGCTGCATCGCTTCGTGGTGCCGGTGCGCGTGTTGTGGTGACTGAGGTCGATCCCATCTGCGCACTGCAGGCTTCGATGGATGGTTTTGCAGTTCAGACCTTGCAGCAAACCTTGCCAACCGCCGATATTTTCGTGACGGCGACCGGCAACAAGGATGTCATCACACTTGATGACATGAAAGAGATGAAGGACATGGCGATTGTCTGTAACATCGGCCATTTCGACAATGAGATTCAAGTTGCGGAACTGAAGAACTTCCCGTGGACCAACATCAAGCCGCAAGTCGACGTGATCAAGTTCCCGAAGGGCAATCGCATGATCCTGTTGTCGGAAGGACGCTTGGTCAACCTGGGCAACGCCACGGGCCACCCGAGCTTCGTGATGTCGGCTTCTTTCACCAACCAGACGCTGGCGCAGATTGAAATCTACACCAATCGCGCCAACGGCAAATACAAGAATGAAGTTTATGTGCTGCCGAAGGAACTGGATGAAAAAGTGGCACGTCTGCACTTGGCCAAGCTTGGTGTGACGCTCACGGAATTGAAGCCCGAACAAGCGTCTTACATCGGCGTTGGCACGCAAGGCCCGTTCAAATCGGATGCCTATCGCTACTGATTTCGTCGTCGATTGACTTCAAGGGTGTTGCATCAAATAGTTGCAACACCCTTTTTCTTTTTCGTCCGGCCTCACTATAGTCGTCTCGTGATTCGTGGGCGTCGCGACAAATGCCCCGAATGGTCTGGGCACACAAGAAAACGGGATTTTAAACTGGGCATGGATGCGGGATTGCCAATGCTGTCAACTCTCTTGCTTTGGCAAGATGGCATGACCACAGCAACTCTGCCCATGGCAGCACTTTTAGCCGGCGGCTCAAGTGCCATTGAAATTGCAGCGCTCGGCACCATGGCGGCAGGGCTTGCACTTACCTTCATCAACCTCAACAAATCCCGCCGCCAGCTTGTGACTGCGCAGCGTCGTGTGGGTGAGCTTGAATATCAATTGAATGAAGTGGAGGCAGCTCTTCACAGTGAATCGCAAATTCTGCTGGTTTGGCGCGGGCAGGAAGAACAACCGCAGCGCATGGCAGGCGACATGCACGGTTCGGCCAAGGTACCTGCTACGCTTGACGCCATTGCGGATTTTTCGTCATGGCTTGAACCGGATTCCGTCAGCGAAATCACGATGAATCTTGACACCCTTCGCAAATCTGGTCGAGCTTTTAATATCGGTGTGAAGAGTATCGACGGCGAATTGCTTGAGGTTGATGGCAGGCCTGCGGGTGGCCACGCCACATTGCGCTTCCGGCCACTGGCAGGCGACCGCCGCCAGATGACAGAATTATCCTATGACGCATCAAAGCTTGCCAAACAGGTGCAACGCCTCAGCGCCATTCTGGATGCCGCACCATTTCCCGCATGGATAGCAACATCTGAAGGCGCTTTGAGCTGGGTCAATCAGGCCTATGTCGTCGCAGTTGAAGCTGTTGATATGCAGGGTGTGTTGCGTGAGGGAAGACCTCTGTTTGCGGCCGAGCAGATTGATGCCAGCCGCGTGAATAAAACGTCGGGCTTGATCGGACGTGGACGCGCGGTCACCAAAGGCTCGATGCGCACCTATAATGTGCATGAGAAATTAATTGATGGTGGCACAATTGGCTATGCCATCGACATGACAGCGCTCGATGATGCTGAAAAAGAACTCGAACGGCACATCAAGGCGCATGCTTCAACACTTGATAAACTCGAAACAGCTATCGCGATTTTTGGGCCCGACCAGCGGCTTCGCTTTTTCAACCAGGCTTACGTCACATTGTGGTCGCTGGACGAGTCATGGTTGAAAACGCAACCATCTGACAGTGAAATTCTGGACCGCTTGCGTGGGCAACGCGTGTTGCCTGAGCAGGCGAATTTCCGCGAATGGAAGTCGAAGCAACTGTCATCTTATACCACACTCGAAATGCGGGAAGCCTATTGGTACCTGCCGGATGGACGTTCGTTGCATGTGATTTGCGAACAGCATCCGTTTGGCGGTGTGACTTATCTTTACGAAAACCTGACCAAAGAATATCAACTTGAAAGCCGCTACAATGATTTGTCGACGGTGCAGCGCGAGACGCTCGACAACCTCTCCGTTGCCGTTGCGCTGTTTGGATCTGATGCGCGTTTGAAATTGTTCAACCCGGCCTTCCAACGTTTGTGGCATATTCCTGCTGCGCCGACTGGTTCTGGTTTGCATGCCGACCAACTCAGTCAAATGCAAAATTATACGATGGAGGCGCGTGGTGCGTGGCAGGATATTCGTTATGCGCTGACAGCACTCGAAGGCCAACGCAAGCGCCTGGATGGTCGCGTGGCACATGATGGATTGGTGCTGAGCTATTCAGCCGTGCCGCTGCCTGATGGCAATGCGCTTTTGACATTCGCAGATATTTCAGACGCGGAGCGGGCTGAAAAAGCTTTGCGAGAACGTGCTGAAGCGCTTGAAGCCGCAGACCGTTTGAAGAGTCAATTCCTTGCCAATGTGTCTTATGAAATCCGAACCCCACTCACCAGTATTTCCGGTTTTGCGGAAACGCTTGATCTTGGAATTGCGGGTGAGTTGAAGCCCAAACAGCGCGAATATATTCTGGACATCCGGCGCTCATCAGATGAACTCACGTCGATCATTGATGCCATCATTGATCTTTCTGCCATTGATGCCGGGCAAATGGAATTGCGGTTGGGCAAAGTTGATGTACCGCAATTGTTTGAGCGTGTAGCACAACGGATTTTGCCAGCGTTGGAACGGCGTGACTTGTCGCTGAATATTGAACTTGCAGATGATGTGTCGCAAATGATGGCGGATCATCAGCGGCTGGAACAAATTCTGGGCCACCTGTTATCGAATGCAATTGGCTTCTCGCATGCAAAAGGTACTGTTACCTTGGGTGCGCGCAAGCGGGGGGCGATGCTGCAAATCTGGGTGGCGGATCATGGCAAGGGCATGGAGCCTGATTTCCAGCCGCGCGCCTTTGACCGCTTTCAGTCTAAGCCAATGCCCGGCAGCCATCGCGGACCAGGCTTGGGTCTTGCCATTGTCAAAAGCTTCACCGAATTGCACGGCGGCACTGTTCAACTTTCGTCACGGATCAATGAGGGCACCACCGTTGTCTGTAATCTGCCCTTGGACGGACCGCAGCAGCATATGGTGCAGGCCAAGGGTGCGGCGTGACGGTTGAGTTTCGACAGGCATTGACGCTTGAGGGAGAGGCGGAGACCGCTGCACTGGGTGCGCGGCTTTCGCTGTGGGTGCGGCCCGGCATGGTTATTTTGCTTGAGGGTGACCTGGGTGCAGGAAAGTCTACACTCGCCCGATCTTTCATCCGTAGGCTGATGAAAGATGATACCCTTGCTGATATTCCAAGTCCGACATTTTCGTTGATTCAAACTTATGATGAGACTCGCGTTCCGATGTTTCATGCCGACCTCTACCGCTTGAACACAGGCGCTGAGGTGGACGAGCTTGGACTTGATGGGCTGCTTGCAACGCACGCTGGTCTGATCGAATGGCCGGACAGATTGAGCCTAGCATTAAGCCCGGATGCACTCACCGTCTCTTTGTCGGGTCGCGGGGACAACAGAAGTGCTAAACTTGCGGCGACTGGTGCTTGGGCGACGGCTTTGCGTCGGGATGAGCTCTTGCAAGATTTCATGGCGGGCACCGAGTACGCGCAATCGGAACGGCATTTCTTTGAAGGCGATGCATCGTCACGTCGCTATGAGCGCTTGGTGTCTGCGTCGAATGAAATGTGCCTGTTGATGGACATGCCGCAGCGGCCTGATGGGCCGATCTTAAAATACGGCAAGCCCTATAGTGCCATTGCGCATTTGGCTGAAAGCATCACGGCGGTTGTTGCAGTGAACACCCATCTTGTGGGCTTGGGCTATAGTGCGCCACGGGTTTTGCAATCAAACCTCGCGACGGGATTTGGTTTGATTGAGCCTTTGGGTTTCAAGGTTTATGGCAAGATGATGTTGGACGGCGTTGACATGCGTGAGCCGCTGGAAACGGCGGCGGCTGTTCTTGCTGACATGGCAACGAAAGACTGGCCGCGCCAGCCCTTGGCAACAGACGGCGTGTTTCACACGATACATGATTACGGTCTTCGGGCCCAGCTGATGGAAGTTGATTTGCTGCCCAGCTGGTTCATTCCTCATGCGCGTGGTGTTGAAGCGACGGACGAGCAGAAGCAGAGCTTCGCGGAGATTTGGACATCAGTTTTAAAGTTTGCCCAGCCCGATAGACAGCAATGGACCATTCGTGATTATCATTCGCCCAATTTGCTCTGGATTCCAGAACGTGAGGGTTTGCAGCGCGTTGGCATTATCGACAGTCAGGATGCTGTTATGGGGCATGCCGCTTATGATCTGGCGTCACTGGGGCAGGATGCGCGAGTGGATATCGTGCCTGAGATGGAAGACCATATTATAGCGCATTATAGTTCACTGCGGGAACGGCAGGGTGTTTTCAAGCGTGCTGAGTTTATGACGGCTTATGCGGTGCTTGGTGCGCAACGGGCCACAAAAATACTGGGGATTTTTGCGCGGCTCAACAAGCGCGATGGCAAGCCTGCCTATTTGAAGCATATGCCGCGCGTGTCGCGCTATCTCGCGCGCAATCTTGAGCATCCTGCATTGGCTCCGTTGAAAGCGTGGTACGTCAAACATTTGCCGGAAGCGATTGGGTTGAAGCGATGAGTTTGGGTTCTCACGCCATGGTGCTGGCGGCGGGTTTTGGCACGCGCATGCGACCTTTGACGCTGACGACGCCGAAGCCTTTGATCAAGGTTGCGGGCAAATCCTTGCTTGATTATGGCTTTGACCATTTGCGTGAAGCCGGTGTGGAAACCGCAGTGGTAAATGGTCATTATCTTGCGGACCAGATTGAATCGTGGTCGCGCGAAGTTACTTCGCCACGTACAATATTCTCGAGTGAACGCGATGCCATTCTCGATACGGGTGGTGGGATTGCCCGCGCTCTTCCGCTGCTGGGAAGTGATCCATTTTTTGTTTTGAATGCAGACTGCTTCTGGCTAGACGGTGCGACACCTGCATTGGCGCGGCTTCGCGCGGCATGGAATGATGCCGAGATGGATTGCCTGCTGCTGCTCTGTGATCCCGCACGAACCACGGGCTATGATGGCAAAGGCGATTTTGTCGTAACAGAAAATGGTCGCATCTTGAGGTACCGTAGTCCTGATGACGCTGTTTTGCCGGTTTACATTGGCGGTTATCTTGTACATCCAAGACTTTTCGAAGCAGCACCCGCCGGGGCATTTTCAATGCACGTGCTTTGGCGTACCGCTATCGCCGCAGGTCGGTTATTCGGTCTTGCCCATGACGGCCATTGGTTGCACGTTGGAACGGTTGAAGCGATTCAAGAGGCGGAAGACTTTCTCCGCCGGAGGTAGTTTTGGGCTTTTCAATTTACACGATTGCGGCTGAACAGATTTTTCTGCGGGTTCTGGCGCGGGCAGTGCTTGACGGGTTTCCCTTGGGTAAAACCGATATTCCCTTATCGCGCTGGACGATCCTGGTGCCGAACCGCCGCTCGGCCAGGGCGCTGGAATCCATCCTGCTTTCAGAGAGCGGTGCCAAGGCCATGTTGTTGCCGCGCATCAAACCCATTGGCGATATTGATGAGGAAATGCTGGCCGACACCATGCTGCAAGACGGTGTAGCCGACGGTATTTCAAAGACCGATCACTTGCATGCGATTCTACTGTTGCTGACGAAGTGGGCCGAGTTGAACCCTGATGCGCAGTTGGCAGAAGATGTTTTGCAGTCAGGTGCACAGGCTTTTGCGTTGGCGTTCAGTTTACAACAATTGGTCAATCAATTTGAAACCGAGGATGTGGATGTTGGGAATTTAAAAGGCGTCTATGATCTTGATCTTGCGGGGCACCGCCAAAATATTCTTGATCTGTTAAAAGTGGTCACGGGGGAACTGCCGCTGTTGCTCGAAAAAGGAAAGCTCATTGGCCCGGCGGCCCGGCGCAATTTATTGATCAGGCTTGAGGCGCAGCGGATTACTGAGGGCAAGCACAAGGGTCCGATTATAGCTGCGGGATCAACCGGTACCAATCCGGCGACACGTGATTTGTTGAAAGCCATAGCCCTTGATTCCAAGGGGGCCGTTGTGCTGCCGGGCCTTGACCACGAGCTTGATGTCGCAGCATGGAATGCCATTACGCCGGAACATCCGCAATTTGCGCTGCGCACAATGCTGGAACAATGGGGCGTGCAACGCAGTGATGTCGAAATGCTTGGACCTGCGCAGGGCTGTCGCATGTGGTTCATGGGGCAAGCGCTGCTTCCTGCTGCGGTTGCTGATCAATGGGCCAACACTCTTGGAGGTGCGTCAGCTCAGGTCAGCGAGAGTTTGCAACAGGTGGAGCTAGTCGAGGCTACAGATCGGCAAAACGAAGCCAATATCATCGCACTTCGTTTGCGCAAACATTTTGCTGAGTCACAAGGCAAGGCAGCATTGATTACACCTGACCGGGATCTGGCGACGCGCGTTACAGCCGCGCTGAAACGCTGGAACCTGGAGATTGATGACTCTGCCGGTGAACCGCTGACCCATGGCGGAAAGGCGGCTTTGCTGGTGCTTTTGCTGCGCACGGTGGAAGACGGGTTCTCGGCCTCAACTGTGTTCGCCATGCTGTATCAGAAAGACTGCAATTTTGGTCTTCCGTATACAGAGCATTTGCAGCGCGTGCGCGCGCTTGAGCTTGCCGGATTTCGCGGCATGCCGGATGCCAAGGGGCTTGGTGATCTGAATGTCAGGTTGAAAGCCAGACGCGACGGCATGACGACTGATCCCCATATTCACCCGCTGCTGCAACGGATGACGGATGCGGATTGGGACGGTGCGTTGCGGCTTTCTGCCGAACTGGCTTCGGTCACGGCGCGACTTGCTGATACAGGATCGCGGTCCTTGGCCGAACATATTGATCGATTGTTGTTGGCACTTGATGCTTTGTCTCCGCCAGCTGAATTGATCAGCCCGGCTGACCAGTTGCTACTCGATGTGTTGGAGGGCCTGCGCATCGGCTCGCAATGGCATCCCGTGTTGCCGCTTAGCAAAGCGCAGCACAGCATCGTTCAGGCTTTGGCGCGGGAAACCTTGCGGCCACCACTCAATGAAAACAATCGGCTTTCAATTTATGGTTTGGCGGAAGCGCGTTTGATTGATGTAGAACTTGCCATCCTGGGCGGGCTCACCGAGGGTGCTTGGCCCGAACATCCGGAGTCCGGGCCGTGGCTCAATCGGCCCATGCGCGAGACGCTGAAACTGCAACAGCCGGAGCGTGACATTGGAGTTACTGCGCATGACTTCGTGCAAGGCTTTGGTCATGCACAGGTGATGGTTACATGGCCAAAACGTCTGGGCAGTGCGCCTGCCATTCCGTCGCGCTGGGTGTTGCGGTTGAAGGCCGTGATGCTGGCTGCGGGAGTTGACCCCACAATCAAGTTGGACACACAGTTCGCTGCACTGGCACGCCAACTTGATGCGCCGCTGCGATTTGCGCCGATCCGCAGGCCGCAAGCCATGCCACCCGTTGCATCACGCCCCACACGTTTCAGTGTGACGCGCGTCGAAAAACTGGTGCGGGATTCCTACTGGGTTTATGCACGAGGGATTTTGAAACTGGTGCCGCTGGATGGCATTGGCGAAGATGTGGACGCGGCTTTGCGGGGTTCTCTCATTCACGCAGCGCTGCAAGACTGGACGACAGCACTTCCACACGTGGCGACAAGCGAAAGTTTGAAGTTGCTGTTGGCCAAGGGATGCGAAGCTTTCCGGCCCTATATGGAATTGCCTGAAGTGGCGCGTTTCTGGTGGCCGCGCTTTGAACGGATGGCGAAGGAGTTTGTCACGGAAGACCGCGGCTTGCGATCAGAGACGTTGAATAGTTTGACGGAAATTGGAGGTCGTTTGGGCTTTGATATTGGCGGTGTTGAACATGTTCTGATCGCACGGGCGGACCGTATCGATATCGAGCAGAATGGTCGCCTTCGCATTGTCGATTACAAGTCCGGTGCTGTGCCAAGCTTGAAACAAATGAAATCCGGCTTTGCACCGCAGTTGACGCTTGAGGCTTTCATTGCGGCAGAAGGTGGCTTCAAGGGCTTGCAACCGTCGAGGGTTGAAGAAGTGGTTTACATTTCTGTTGGTGGTACTTCGCAAGGTGTTGAGATGCGGCGCTTGGGAGAGAAAGAAAATATTACGGTTGAGGCAGCGAAAACTTTTGCCGGATTGGTGGCACTGCTTGAGGCGTTTCAAATTCAAGCCACAGCCTATATTCCCCGGCACAACCCGAAGCTTGAAGATGAAGTGTCGGACTATGATCATCTCTCGCGCAAGCTGGAATGGCAGCTGGAGGGGACAGCACTGTGAGTGAGTTGAAGCAGAAGAAGGTTCCGACGAAAGAACAGCGAGATGCTGCCAATCCTGAACGTTCGGTCTGGGTGGCTGCAAGTGCGGGCTCGGGCAAGACGCAAGTGCTGGTGGACCGTGTCATCCGGCTTTTGCTGGATGGTGCGGACCCGCAGGCCATTCTCTGCCTCACCTTCACCAAGGCCGCGGCGGCTGAGATGTCGAACCGGTTGTTCCAGCGCTTGGGCGAGTGGATTGGTTTGACTGATGCTCTGCTTGGCGAGGAATTGCGAAATCTCGGCGTCAAAGACATTTCAATCAAGACACGCGCCGCTGCGCGAAAACTATTTGCAAGGGCGCTTGAAACACCCGGTGGATTGAAGATCCAGACCATTCACGCCTTTTGTGAGAGACTGTTGCAACTATTCCCGGTCGAAAGCGGCATGGCACCAGGCTTTCGCGTGTTGGAGGAGCAGGAGAGCAGGCAGCTGTTTCGTGATGCGCTGCTGCAATCACTTTCGTCAAACGACAAGGACACACAGAGTGCTTGGGCGTTCCTTGACGATGGCAGTGTCAGCACGCTTGAGGCTTTGGAGAAGCTCGTCACGCCGTTTTTGTCTGGCAGCAATGGTATGCGGCAACGACTTTCCAACATGGAGCAGCTTCCTGAAATCGAGATCATGCTGCGAGAGGTTTTGGGTCTCGAAGCAGACGAGCAAATCGGTGATGTTGAAGACGCGCTGGCTGATATTGGTGATCAAAAATATCTCGCTGTAGCCAAGCTGATTGCGTCTTTCCCGCTTGCATCGAGCCATCCTGTTTCCGAATTTCTTGTGAGGATCGCCAATGCTCGGGATAATTCCTTGCGCATTCTATTGCTCGCTGAACTCTTCACCCGGGCTGGCGAAGGCAGCCGGGTGCCACGGGCCAAACTTACACTTGTGGCCACTGACAGGGCGCATCCAAAGGAAATTGAATGGCTGAAAGCCGAACAGGATATCAAGATTGAGTTGATGCGGCGCTATGGATTGCTGCAAACCCTGAACGCCAATCTCGCCATTTATCGTGCCATGGCCGGGGTAATGGCGCGGGTCAATGTGGCCAAGCGGGCGCGTGGGCTTTACGACTTTGATGACTTGATTGCCCGCACCGCACAACTGCTTGAGGGCCATGAAGCGGCGCAATGGGTGCTCTATAAGCTCGACAAGGGCCTGACCCATATTCTGGTGGATGAAGCGCAAGACACCAGCCCCGCACAATGGACTATCATCAAGGCCTTGGCCGGAGAATTTTTCACGACGACGTTTGATGAAATGGGCCGAAAGCGCACAGTGTTTGCGGTGGGTGATATCAAGCAATCGATCTATAGTTTTCAGGGCGCTGATATTGCCGCTTTTGAATCAGCGCGACTTTCGTTCAGCAACAGTCTGGAAAATTTGCAGGACAAGTTGGATGTTGTCGATCTGTCAATTTCCTATCGCAGCAACAAGCAGGTGCTGGATGTGGTTGATCAGGTGTTCGCACCGGGTCGCGCGGCGCGCGCAGGGTTTGGTCCACGTGCTGATGCAGAACGCGAACATACCCCCTTCGCCAAGGATCGGGTCGGTCTGGTTGAACTCTGGGACATTGTGCGGCCGGATGAAAAGGAAGATGTGGAGGATTGGCGCGCGCCCACCGATGCACTGGCGCGCAGTCACCCGCGTTTGAAGCTGGCGAACCGCATTGCTCTCACCATCAAAAGCTGGATCGGCAAACGTTTGATTTCCGGCCGAGGCAAAACTGTTTCGGCAGGTGATATTCTCATCCTGCTGCAAAGCCGCAATGTGTTGTTCAATGCACTGATCGGAGCACTTCGCCGCCATGGTGTGCCGGTGGCAGGGGCAGATCGTTTGAAACTGCAAGAGAGCCTGATCGTGCAAGACATGATGATGCTCGGGCTGTTTATCCGCATGCCAGGCGACGACCACGCATTGGCTTGCGTGCTGAAAAGCCCATTGGTACCGGAGCCCGTGACTGAGGAAGATCTTTTTGCACTGGCTTATGGACGGGAAACGTTGAGCCTGTGGGAGCGGCTGCCAGCGGAGTCAGCCAACGCCATGATGTTGGGTGAAGCGCTGGCTTTTACTCGAACACCCTACATGTTTTTTGCGCATCTGTTGCAGCGGGCAAAGAAATTGATTCTGCAACGCTTGGGCCAAGAGGCTGAAGATGCGACGCAGGAATTTCTCAGCCTCGCACTTGACTATGAGCAACGCTACGGCACGTCACTTACGGGCTTTCTGGATTGGCTGTCTGCAGGGGAAACGCAGATCAAGCGCGAGATGGAAGCTGATTCAGGTCTGGTGCGTTTGATGACGGTGCATGGTTCAAAAGGGCTTGAAGCACCAATTGTATTTTTGGCAGATGCGGCAGACATGCCGCGTGCTCGGGGCGGCAGGCTGGTTGAAGTGTTGGATGATGGTCCTTGGCGTGGAGCGCAAGTGTTTCTGCCCAATACGCTGATGGTTGGCCCGGTGATTGATGGCTTGAAAGACGCTGCGAGAGCACATGCACAAGCAGAACGCATGCGTTTGCTTTATGTGGGCATGACGCGGGCGGCGGATGAGCTTTATATTTGTGGCAGTGTGAACAAGATCGAAGTCGATAAAGTTCCGAAAGACAGTTGGTATCCCAACGTCAGCGCGGTGGTGCAGGATGCTGGTGGACTGACAGGCGTTCGGGTTGTTGAGGATGATCCGGAGTTGATGGTTTGGCGCTTCGGAGCTGAGCCTAAGTGGAGCAGCGCAGCAGGCGTTGAAATTGCCGAAACCGTAATTGTTCCAGAATGGGCTGTGACGGCGGTGACACCGCGCCCGAAAAAACCTGTGCCACTTCTGCCCAGCCGGGACAGCGATAGTTTTGATCGTCAAGCTGCGGCGCAAGGCGTTGCCACGCATCGGCTGATTGAGTTGATGGCTGATGCGGAAAGTGCAAAGCGTGTCGTCCTGGGGCAAGTATGGGCCAAACGTTTGGGACTGCCTGACGACATCGTCCAGCGGGTGGAGGACATGTTGGGTCTGCCGGAACTCGCTGCATTGTTTGGACCTGATGGCCAGTCGGAAGTTTCGATAGATGGTGCGGTGCCGGGTCTGGGACGCGTTACGGGCCGGGTAGACCGGCTGGCGATTGGTGATTGTGTGATTCATCTGCTTGACTACAAGACAAATCATACGCCGCTTTTGGCGGTTCCAGCGGAACATGCCTATGCCGGACAAATGGCTGGATATGCTGCCTTGCTGCAACAAGCTTTCCCTGGCCATGTAATCAAAGCTGCCCTGTTCTGGACGCAGAGCGGTGAGGTTTCGTGGCTTTCACCCGCACTTCTGTCACAAGCGCTTGAACAACGCGCGAAAGAGACGGCTTGACCGCGGGGACTTCGATGCTTACCTCTGGGTCAACACAGCCGATTTGATTTTGGAGAATGCCCATGTCCACCCATAAAGTTACCGATGCTTCTTTTGATGCCGATGTTTTGCAGTCTGCTGCGCCTGTGGTGGTCGATTTCTGGGCGGAGTGGTGCGGGCCGTGCAAAATGATCGGACCGTCGCTGGAAGAAATTGCCAAGGAGCTTGGCCCCAAGGCGAAGATCGTCAAGATCAACATTGACGAAAATCCATCAACTCCCTCCAAATATGGTGTGCGTGGCATTCCCACTTTGATGGTGTTCAAGGGTGGCAAACTTGCGTCGACCAAGGTTGGTGCGCTGCCCAAAGGCCAGCTGCAAAGCTGGATTGAACAGTCGATTGCCTAACGACGGGCAACACCTGTGACGGCAGACATTTCGGTTTGCTGTTCTGCGGCCAGCACATGGCCTGCGAGATAGAGTGAACCACAAATCAGGATACGTGCGGCAGGTTTCAGCGATGAGGCCTGCCGCACGGCGTTTGTGAGATCGGCTGCTGCTGATGCAGTGGTACCGAGTTTTCGCACGGTCTCTGCCAGCTGTTCTGCGGAAATGGCGTTGGGTTCATTCGGGATCGATAAAGTGACCACGTGATCGGTCAAAGCGGCGAGGGGCCGGAAAAACTGCGTGGCGTCTTTTGTATTCAACATGCCCCAGATGATGACCAGCGGTTTTTTTGGCATGGCACGCAAGCTTTCCGCGAGCACAAATCCTGCATCGGCATTATGGCCACCGTCGAGCCAGAGTTCTGATTGATCATCCAAAATCGATGACAGCGCGCCACCCTTGAGACGTTGCAGCCGTGCGGGCCAGGTGACGAGCTTCAAACCTTTGGCGATGTGCGCTTCGGTGATGCGGTCATCCTTGATCGTACGCAGCACTGCAATGGCGTTGCCCGCGTTGCCGATCTGATGCGCGCCGGGAAGAGCGGGCAGTGGCAAGTCCAACAAGCCATCACTATCCTGAAACACCATGCGACCATGCTGGGCGTAAGCGTCCCAATCTTGCCCTGAGATGCTGAGTGGGGCTTTCGCATGTTCGGCAACAGCTTCAATCGCAGCCCGTGCTTCCTGGGGCATTGAACCTATTACACAAGGTACGCTGCGCTTGATGATGCCGGCTTTTTCACGGGCGATGAGTTCGAGGGTATCGCCGAGGAATTGTTGATGGTCGAGGCCGAGCGAGGTGATGCAACAGGCTTTTGGTGGTGGCGTCACATTGGTAGCGTCCAGTCTTCCACCCAAGCCCACTTCCAACAACAAATAGTCAGCCGGAGTTCGCGCGAACGCGAGAAAGGCGGCAGCCGTTGTGATTTCGAAAAACGTGATGGGCTCGCCTGCGTTTGCCACCTCGCATTCTTCAAGCAATGTCGACAAATCGGTTTCTGAAATCAGCTTGCCCGCCACACGAATGCGTTCATGAAAGTTTACCAGATGCGGCGAGGTGTAAGCGTGAACTTTCAATCCTGCCGCTTCCATCATGGCGCGGAGAAAGGCTTGCGTTGAACCTTTGCCGTTGGTGCCGGCGATGTGGATGATCAGCGGCAGGTTTTTTTCAGGGTGATCCATCCGCGCTAAAATGCGGTGCATGCGGTCGAGGCTGAGATCAATGATCTTGGGATGCAGCGACAGGAGTCGCGTCAGAATCGCATCGCTGACAGCCATGTGTTTTACGCCGGGACCAGAGCCGTTGATGTGATGTTGGCGGGTTGCTTCATCAGGATGCGGGCGATGCGGGCGACGGTTGATTTTATTTCCAGACGCGGCACCACCACATCGACCATGCCATGGTCCTTCAGATATTCGGAGCGCTGAAAGCCCGGCGGCAATTTTTCGCGGATGGTTTGTTCGATGACCCGCTGTCCGGCAAAGCCGATCAGCGCATTGGGCTCGGCCAAGTGAATATCGCCCAACATGGCATAGGATGCCGTCACGCCGCCTGTGGTGGGATTGGTCAACACAACGATGTAAGGCAGACCAGCGGACCGCAAATCCTGCACGGCAATTGTCGTGCGCGGCATTTGCATGAGGGACAAAATCCCCTCCTGCATGCGGGCACCGCCTGAGGCCACAAAAATTACGCAAGGGCATTTCGCCGACAGCGCTTTGCGCATGGCAGTGATGATGGCTTCGCCTGCGGCCATGCCGAGGGAGCCGCCAATAAAGCTCATGTCCTGCACCATGACAACCATGGTCTGGCCCTCGACTTTACCGATGCCTGCATGAATGGAATCATCGGCATGGCCTTTGGCCTTTGCCTCTTTCAAACGATCCGCATATTTACGTTCATCGCGGAATTTGAGCGGATCAACTGCTACAGCTGAGAGCTGGATCTTCTCCCACTCCGCACCGTCGAAAATCGATTTCATGCGGGCTTCGGCGGGCATGCGGTGATGGTGGCCGGAGCCGGGGAAGACAAACTGGTTGGCTTCGAGATCGCGGTAAAACACCATCTCGCCGGATTCGGGATCCTTGATCCACATATTCTCCGGCGTGTCGCGTTTTTGCCCCAACAAGGACCGGATTTTGGGGCGGACGTAATTCTTGATCCAGTTCATCGCAGTCCCTTTGCAATTTCAGCGACCAGCTTATGCACCGCTGATGGCGTTTTTGCGGTGGCTTTGCCTTGCTTGTTCAAACTGTCGGCTACCGCACTGACCAGTGCTGAGCCTACCACAACACCATCGGCGGTTTTGGCAATGGTTCTCGCCTGGTCCGCCGTTTTCACGCCGAAGCCTACGCAGATGGGAAGTGGGGTGTGTTTCTTCAAGCGTTCGACATTTTGTTTCACGCTTTTCAAATCTGGTGCCTTGGTGCCGGTGATACCGAGGACTGAAACATAATAGACAAAGCCCGATGTGTGTTTGAATACAGCGGGCGCACGCTGATCATCCGTGGTTGGTGTGGTCAAGCGTATGAAGTTGATGCCTGCGGCCATGGCGGGAATACAGAGTTCGTCGTCTTCTTCAGGTGGTAGATCGACAACGATCAAGCCATCAACGCCTGCCTTGGTGATATCGATGAGGAACTTGTCAACGCCGTAGACATAGATCGGATTGTAATAGCCCATGAGAACGATGGGTGTTGTCTTGTCGCCCTTGCGGAAGTCTTTCACCAGTTGGAGGGTTTTCTTCATGGTCTGGCCAGCGGCCAAAGCCCGAAGCCCACCCGCCTGAATGGCCGGACCATCAGCCATTGGATCGGTGAAGGGCATGCCAAGCTCAATGACGTCGGCCCCTGATTTTGGAAGTCCCTCAATAATTTTGAGGGACGTGTCGTAGTCAGGATCGCCTGCCGTGATGAAGGTGACGAGGGCGGCGCGGCCTTCTTGTTTCAGGGCGGCGAATTTTTGGTCAATGCGTATGGTCATACTTGTCTCATTGGTTCGCGTGCAGTTTTTGTGGGTCTTTGCGACCGTCCCAGACGCGGGCTATTTCTATCTCGTCATCCCTTACCCGATAAATCAAGGCAAAGGGCGTTCTGTGAATTTGATATTTGCGCAGACGGTATCCTTCCATTTCAACTCCCAAGTACGGATTGTCCGCAAGTATTTCAACAGCTTTGGCTAAGTGCAACGCGGCCTTTGAGTTGCCCGAAGGAAAAGCCTTTTTGTAGTAAGTGCGCCACCATCGCATATCTTTCTTGGCTTGCTCAGAAAGAACGACCTTCATTCTGTTTATGCGGACTTGGCCTTGCGACGGCTCGGAAAAATGTCGGGGTCCGGCATGGGCAATTCATTATCTGAGTCCCAGGACTCCATCCAGGTCTTGACCTTTTCCCAAGAGGTAAACACGCCTTTGTCGAGTTCAGCTTCTGCTTCGAGCATGCTGCGGTCAAACTGCTCAAGGTCTTCGATATAGCTCTCAAGAGCCCGCTGTACGAGGAAGCTGACGGGACGATCTTGTTTTTCGGCCCACTTCTCAAGCTTGACCTTGGTCTCGGGTGCAAGTCGCACGGAAAACGGTGAAGTTGTCATCATGATACTCCTTGTCACTACATTGTAATACACTGTAGTTCAGGCGTCAAATCTCTGTCCCCAATATATTCGCCACGGTGAAAATATCCTTGTCGCCGCGGCCACACATGTTCATGACCATGAGGTGATCCTTGGGCAGCTTAGGCGCGATCTTCGTCACGTGGGCCAATGCGTGTGAGGGCTCCAGTGCGGGTATGATGCCTTCGAGTTTACAACAGAGCTGGAATGCGGCCAACGCTTCCTTGTCGGTGGCTGACACATATTCAACGCGCTTCATATCATGCAGCCAGGCGTGTTCTGGGCCGATGCCGGGATAATCGAGGCCTGCTGAAATTGAGTGGCCTTCAATGATCTGGCCGTCATCATCCATCAACAAGTAGGTGCGATTGCCGTGCAACACGCCGGGCTTGCCGCCGGTGATCGATGCGGCGTGTCCGGTTTTGGTCTTTAGGCCGTGGCCTGCGGCTTCGACGCCGATGATTTCCACATCCGTGTCGTCAAGGAATGGGTGGAACAACCCCATGGCGTTGGAGCCGCCGCCGATAGCGGCGATCAGCGAGTCCGGCAGACGGCCTTCGGCCTTCATCATTTGCACTTTGGTTTCCTTGCCTATGACGGATTGGAAATCGCGAACCATTTCGGGATAGGGGTGTGGTCCTGCAACGGTGCCAATGCAGTAGAAGGTGTCCTCCACATTGGCGACCCAATCGCGCAGCGCCTCGTTCAATGCATCCTTCAAGGTGCGCGAACCGGACTTGGCGGGCACAACTGTGGCCCCCAGCAATTTCATACGGAAGACGTTTGGCTTTTGCCGCTCGATATCGACTTCGCCCATATAAACGATGCATTCGAGCCCGAAGCGGGCGCAGGCTGTGGCTGTGGCGACACCATGTTGGCCTGCACCTGTTTCGGCGATGATGCGCTTTTTGCCCATGCGGCGGGCGAGAAGAATTTGCCCCATGACATTGTTGATCTTGTGCGCACCTGTGTGGTTGAGCTCGTCACGCTTCATGTAGATCTTGGCACCGCCCAGATGTTCAGTCAGGCGTTCGGCGTAATAGAGCGGCGAGGGGCGGCCCACATAGTGTTCGAGGAAATAATCGAGCTCGGCCTGGAATGTTGGATCGGCTTTGGCGTCCTTATAGGCCTGCTCCAGTTGCAGGATGAGTGGCATCAGTGTTTCGGCCACGAAGCGGCCGCCGTAAATGCCAAACATGCCCTTTTCATCGGGGCCGGTGCGGAAGGAATTGAGTGGCAAAGGAGTGTTCATGGTTTACCTCTAGCGGGCTGCCTTGGCCGCCTCAATGAATTTTGCGACGAGCCTTGCGTCTTTGACGCCGGGGCTGGATTCAACGCCTGATGATACGTCGACCATGGCGGCATGGGTTTTGGTAATGGCGTCGGCCACGTTGTCAGGGGTCAAGCCACCCGCGAGCATGAAAGGGGCTTTGGCGTTTTTCAGGATGGTCCAGTCAAATGTCAGGCCATTGCCGCCGGGGAGAACGGCCCCTGCGGGGGGCATGGCGTCGTAGAGGATGAAGGGGCTGGTGGTGAAGAGAGCGGCTTGCGTCACATGTTCCGGGGTGGCCACGCGGACGGCCTTATAGACGGGAATGCCGGTACGTTTTTTCATGACCGTCAAACGCTCTGGCGTTTCCGTGCCGTGGGCTTGAATGAGGTCGGGTTGCACGTCTGTTGCAATGGCATCGAGGAGCGCATCATCGGCGTCGACGACGAGGGTCACGATCTTGGCGCGGCCCTTGGCTTGTGCGGCAAGAGTTGTCGCTTGCCGCAACGTGACATTGCGGGGCGACCTTGCGAAAAATACGAGGCCGACAAAATCAGCGGACTGCTTGAGGGCGGCTTCCATGGTGTCGGATGTGGAGAGGCCGCAGATTTTGACGAGGGTGGTCATGACAGGGATTGCAGTATGGCTTGGGCTGTCGCGACGGGATCAGCAGCGCCGGTGATGGCGCGACCTATCACGAGGATATCGGCCCCTGCTGCAATTGCGGCCTTGGGGGTGGCGATGCGCTTTTGGTCTTGTGCGCCAGTACCGTCCGGACGAATGCCCGGTACCACGGTGAGGAAGGGTTTTGGAACGACGCTGCGGATCAGTTCGAGATCATGTGGACTGCACACCACGCCGTCCAATCCTGCTTCGTCTGTAAGCTGGGCCAAGGTCATGGCCAAGTCTGCGGTGCTTAAATCCGGGTCGTGTCCGGTGGCGATGCAGTCGTCATGCGACAGGCTGGTGAGGATGGTGACGGCGATCAGTTTTGTTGATGCGGGAACAGCTTTGCGCGCGGCTTGCATCATGGCCAGGCCGCCAGTGGCGTGGACGTTGATGATGGCGGGGGCGGGTGACAATTGCATGAGGGACGCCAAGCCCTGTTCCACCGTGTTGGGAATATCATGCAGTTTCAGATCGAGGAAGATTGGCAGACCTTCCTGCGCTACGGCTTCATAGGCTTTGGCACCATTGGCGTAGAAAAACTCCATGCCGATTTTCAGATAGCCGACGTGGTTTTTCAGCGTGCGGGCCAGATGAATGGCGCGGTCCACGTCGGGGGTATCGAGGGCGAGGCAGATCGGGTTTTGCATGTGCGGACTGTTAGCGTTTTATGCCGATGTCCGCAAATGCACCATCACCGCCGCAGCCAAATCCTCAAGTGCGGTGCCGCAGGATTTGAACAGGGTAATGTCGCGACCATTCTGGCGGCCCCGGTTGCGGCCTTGGGTCAAATCGAAGAGATCGCCCTTCACATGGGCGAAATTGAATTTGCCTTCGGCCTGCGCCTGAATGAGATCGCCTGCTTCCGCGAGTGCGCCTTCGCGGGTGTCGACGTGGACCTGGGACATGGCCACGGCGTCGCCAT